>JBBQKM010000151.1:0-7086 GCA_038326915.1 Sphingomonadales bacterium | reverse complement strand
GCGGTTTCGGTCGCGCCGTTGATGAAGCCGCCGGTCAGCGTCGGCACATAGGTGTCGCTGTTGCCGTTGGTGCCGGGCCCGAAGATCGCTTCGACCTGGCTGGCGGTGACGCCGCTCGAACCGATGTACTTGGTTGCGGCGCACTGCATCAGCACGGCACGGAACACCGGCGCGCCGGCTTCATCAATCGCCGCGTCGGCGGTGGTCGATGCGGTCTGGGCGCGGCTGATGCGCAGGCACGGGTTGAGCGGGTTGCTCGCCAGCACGCTGTTGACGATCGTGTAGTCGGTGCCGCCGCGCAGCAGGATCGACGCCTGGTTGGTCGCGGAGTTGGCGAAGCGCTGGAGGAAGGTGAAGTTCGCGACGCGGGTGTTCTGGCGCGGGATGTTGCCATCGACAGCGTTGTCCGAATCGGCTTCGATCATCGAATCGCCGACCGTCGAGCGCTGCACGACGATGCCATACTGGAAATTGGCCTTGAGGCCGACATCGGTATCGAGGTTGTCGTCTTCGGCGCCGACTGAGACGAAATACTTCATGTTGACCCGGCCACCGAAGAATTCGGCCGCATCGTCGGAGCTGTTGAACGACATGATATGGTCGAGCCGGGTGCCGGTGCCGGTGCCTTCGGTGGTCAGCGACTGGAGTTCGCTGTTCGCCGACAGCACAAAGCCCGAGAAACGGATCTGGACATAGCTCAGGTTGCCGCTGTTGTCGGTGTTGGTCGCGCCGCCATAGCGCGCCGGATCGACAGCGCCTTCGGTCTGGCGTTCGCAGGCGACAGTCCCCGGCGCGGCGCCGCTGGCTTCGCAATCGGTGATCTGGGCGCGGCCCATCAGCACGACGCCGCCCCATTGGCCCGACGATTGGTCACTGTTCAGGCCCAGCACGTTGTCGCGGCTGGTGAAGATGATCGGCAGCGCGGCGGTGCCGACGGCATTGATGCGGTTGCCGCGGTTGACGGCAAGCCACGACACGCCGGTGTTGGCAAAGACGATGACACCCGGATCGATCGTCAGCGTGACATTGGTATCGGTGGCGCTGGCTGTCGGGCCGCCGTCGGTGCCGACATCGACCCGCCCGGCCATCTGGTACAGCAGGCCCTTGATCTTGGGCAGCTGGATGCTGCGATTGATGCGCGACGGCAGGCCGCACACACGCCAGGTACCTTCGGGACCCGTGATCGTGCCGGCATCGGTCAGGCCCTGCGAATCGGCGATCGTCGGGCATCCGGACGCGGGCGTTACCAGCGTCGGCGTGGGCGTTGGGGTGGGGGTCGGCGTCGGGGTCGGGGCCGGGTTGTTGATGGTGATGTTGCCGCCGCTGCCGGGCGAGGCGATGTCATTGGCGCCGTTGCACGCGGCGACGGTGAGCGCACCGCCAAGCATCAAAATGGCACGCGTCTTCATCATTGTCATCGCTCCCGCTATCGGTCCGCGCGGCGACATGCCGCTCCCTGACGTTCTGACAGCTGGTTAGAGGCGCTCCGTGACGTAAATGTTACGTGCGGATGACGAGTTGGAGACGAATTGTAACGCGTCCGCGCCTGAAGCTTGCGGGCCCAGCGAGGCAATGCCCCCGCGGTGCCGGACGCCGCCATGAAGACTCCACTGTTTTCAGAGACCGAGTTCAGCCATTACGGGTTGAACCAGAATGGTTCCGTTCCGCCTGCCTCGCAATCGACATCTTCAGATTGCCGCCAAGCGTTGCCGTGGGGCAACACCGGCGTTTGAAACCGCATCCGGCGCCGTGCCGTCAGCCGCCGCAGCCGACGATCCCGGCAACTGGCGCGACCACGGCTGCGCCATCGCTGCCGGTGACGGTGATCACCCCGTCGCGAATGATCGCTCCACCTGCGGCCGCATCATTGGCGACGATCGCCAGCGATATCTCGACCTGCAGCCGCGCATCGCCATAGCGAGCGTGCGGCGCAAAGCCGATGACGCGTTCGCCATCGGCGGCGGTTTCCGGCAGCATGGTGACGGCCGTGCCGCTGAGCACGCGGATACTGCCGGGGTTGATCTCGGCCATCGCCACTCGCCGCTTGGTGCTGCGTTCCCACAGCACCAGCGCGCAGCGATCCTTGGCGAGCGCCTGTGGTGGCAGCTCGCCGAGCGGCAGCGGTGATTCGATCGGCGCCGCCGTGGCGAGCAACAGGGCAAGGCCCCAAAGGAATGCCATCACAATGTCCCTTCGACGGTCAGCGTCAGGCCCTGTGGTGCCGGTTGAAAGCCGGCGGCGAGCAACGCCGGGCGGTCGCGCTCGGTCACGCCGTCGAGCGCCAGGCTGGCGCGATAGCGGCCATCGGCGGTGACCCGCAGGTCGAGCCGGCTGCGCCCCGCAGCCGATACCAGCGGCACCAGCAGGGCCGGCCCGTCGCAGCGCGGCGTGCCGCTGAAAACGCCCTGGCTGGCGATGGCGCCGCCGGGCTGCAGCACGATCCGCCCGCTGGCCACGCTGCAGGCGCCATCGGCAAAGCCCAGGCTGACCGCATCGAATTCGATGGCGTCGACGGACAGGCCGGCGATCTGCCCGGGCAGCAGCCGCCCGCTGACATCGACAATACCGCCACCGCCGCGGCGCTGCACCACGGCACCGCGAATCACCGGCCCGACAAAGCCCAGCCGCAGCGTGCCGCCGAGCAGCGGCAATGGCGCCAGCCCGGCATCGATGTCGCCCAGCGGCAGCCCCTGCAGCTGCGCCGCCTCCAGCCGGCCGCTCCACACCGTTCCGGTCACCGTCCGCGCCGTCAGCCCGCTGCCGGCGAGTCCCGCCAGCCGCAGCGGCCACAGCGCCAGCAAAGCCAGCACGAAGAGCGCGGCAAGGCCGATGCTGCGCCCGATCATCGCCGCGCCGCCCGAAAGGCCAGATCGGCGGCGACGGTCGCGTCACCGTTGCGGGTGATGGCGAGTCGATCGACGATGATGGCGTCGCGCGATTCGATATCGGCGATCCACCGTAGCAGGATGGCGGGTTTGACCGCCGGCACGCGCATCGTCACCCGGCCATCGCTGTCGCTGGCCAGGCGTTCGGCCGTCAGCCCCGCCTCGGTGATGCGGCTGCCGATGCGCTCGATGACCGGCGTGGTGCTGGCCGGCCGGGCGCGTGCCTCGGCGGCGCGGATCGCCACGGTCATCGCCCTGACGTCGCCGAGCGCGCCTTCGGCGGCGGCAAGCCGCTCGGTGGCGGCAGCGCGGGCCGATGCGAGTGGCCGCAAGACCCCCAGCCAGCCGATGATCACCACCAGCAACGCCGCCATCATCAGCAGCATGATCTGTTCGCGGCCACTGCGGTCGCGCCACCACGGTTGGATCAGCGCCATCATCGCGGTCGCACCACGATATCGGTGACAGGCGCGCCACCATCGTCGCGCGGCGCGCCGGCGCTGGCATCGACTCCGGCTGCGGCCATGCCGGCAACGATCGCCCGCGCATCCTCGGCGGCCGGGGTGCCGACGACCAGCGCCAAGCCGGTATCGGGGGCATATTGCAGCGATTGCAGCGTCGTGGCTGGCCGATCACGCATGCCGGCGAGCAGCGGCGCGGCTAGCGCGGAAAAGCCCTGGCCATCGCCGCCCAGGCTGGCGAGGCGCGCCGCCACCTGGGCGCGCGGCGCATCGATGGCCGTGCCGCGCGGCAGCACGGCGCGCGCGGCATCGGCAAGCTGCAGCTCGGCGCGATCGGCGGCGACACCATAGCGGAACAGCGCGGCGACATCCCCGGCGAGCCACAGCACCGCTGCCGCGGCCGCCATCAGCCCGATGCGCCGCAGTCGCCGGCGGTCGATCCGCCAGGGTCGCGCAACGGCGAAATCGCCCTGGCGCAGGTTGATCGGCAGCGTGGCCAGCGCCGTTGCAAGCTGGGATTCAAGCCCGGCGCGGTCGATGGTCCGCACATTTTGTCCTGCCAGCAGCATCGCTGTCAGCGCCGGTTCGGCAGCAAAGGCCAGGCGATGGCCACGGGCATTGTCGATGCCGCCGTCGGTGAGCACCGTTACAAAGCCGCCGGCAATGGCATCATCGGCGGCCGGCAGCAGCAGCGGCAGCGGCACGATGCGATCCGCCGCCAATGTCGCCACCCAGCCGGCCATCGTCGCCCGGTCGACGAGCGCCAGCGGGCGCCAGCCTGCGGCATCGGCATCGCCCACCGCAACATGGGTGTCGGCCATCGCCGTGCCGCTGACATCCGCCGCCAGCAGCCGTGCCGCCGCCAGCGCCTGCGCCGTGGCCAGCGCCGGCAGTTCGATCCAGTGCAGCACGACGGCGGTGCCCGGCACCACGGCGATTGTCTCGCCGGCATCGCGGTCCGGCGGCGGCAAGCCCTGCCCACGCGCCGTCACCAAGCCGCCCTCCAGACGCAGCCAATGGCTCGCCCCGGCGTCCAGAAAGACCAGCCAGCGGATCATTCGTCCCTCGTCCAGCGCCGGCTGGCGATGCGCACCGGCGAACGCCGCGCATCGTACAGCGCGGTTTCGCGCAGATCGCCATCCCCCGCCGTGATGCGCATGTCCACCGCAAACCAGGTGCTGCGCACCAGCGGCTGCCGCGCGGCATCGCCCGGCGGCTCGATTTCGCGCAATGAAGGCGCGTTCCAGAACTCGCTGACATTGTCCCAGCCGCCGGCCGGGCGTTCCCCGATGACGCGGCGGGCGTCGGCGATGCGTAGCGTGCCCGGAAACAGCATGGCCAGCAGCGGCGCCTGATCAGGCACCAGCGTATTGACGTTGAGCGGCGACAGCTCGGCGACGGGCAGCGCGCACAGCAGCGGTCGCAGACGCAGATAAAGTTCGGGCGAAACCCCCGAAACGGCGCGCCACTCACTGGCCTCGGCCATCAGCGTGTTGCCGGTGCGGTAGGGGATGGCGGCGCGGCCATACACCGAATCCTCGGCGCCATCGGGATTGGTGTCGCCGTCGCTGTCGATCCAGTCGGCGCTGGCAGCAGCGATGCGCCGCGCCTGGCGATCGGGGACATCCTTCAGGATCAGCAGCCGCGCCAGTTGATCGATGGCGATCGGCCGCGACACCAGCATGTCGGCGCTGCCGCTGACAAGGCTGTTGAGGTTGAAGCAATTGCCGCCGTCGCGCACCCGCACCTCGGCGACGCCGGTCGGCAGCGGCAGCGTCGTCGGGCGGTCCTGCCAGCCGCCGGCAAGCGTGGTGCGTGTCGGGCTGGTCCCCATCAGATCGTCGATGCGCGCCGCCACCAGGCTTTCGGCGACGCTGGCATAGGCGCGCGCCTCGGCGATGCCGGCGCTGTTGGCGGTCAGCATCGTCGCCAGCCGCAGCCGATCGAACACGGCCACGGCGACAGCGCCCAGGATGCCGACGAGGATCAGCACTGTCAGCAGCGCGGCGCCGTGTTCCCGGGGTTTCGGCACCATCATGCCGCCGGCCCCGGCCCGACGAGGAACACCTGCCGCAGGCTGGGCACATCGGCGGCGGCAATGGTCAGTTCGACGGCATCGGGCATGGTATCGCTGGCCAGCGGCTGCCAGTCGTCGCGCCACTCGCCGGCGGCGTGAAAGCGCAGCCGCAGCGCGGTGACGCCGGTGAGCAGCACTGCGGGCGGATTGGCGGCGGCGCCATCGACCATCGGCATCGAAACGCGCTCGAAGCGGTCACCCTCCAGCCGATAGGCAACGCGCTGCAACGACGATCGCGCCATGCCGCCCTCGTTGCGCCAGCCGCGCCGCACCAGTTCGAGCGCGGCCGCCCCGCCGCCGCTGAACGCCGCGTGGCGCAGGCCATTTTCGTCGCGCCACGGCCGCGGCGCCGCCTGCGCCAGATCGGCCGACAGCAGCGCGCGGGTGCGCACGACGCTGGCGAGCGCATCGAGCCGCTGGCCGGTGCGTTGCCGGGCATCGATGCTGAACGACAGCAGCGAGACGCCGGCCAGCGACAATACCGCAAAGATCGACAGCGCGATCAGCAGCTCGACCAGCGTGAAACCATTGCCCTTCATGCCGTCCGCCGCACGACGGTACGCGTCGCCGCGGTGCCGCCATCGGGCCCGGCGACGCGGATTTCGATGCGCTGCAGCCGGGGATCGGGGCTGCGCTCGACGCGCTGTGTCCAGCGCCAGCGGCGGCCGCCATTGTCGGTGTCGCCCGCCGTCGTGCCGAACCCCGGTGGCTGGGCGGCGACCATCACCTCGGCGGCGATGTTCTGCGCGACGATATCCGCCATCGTGCGTTCGTCGAGCTGTGCTGTGGTGCCCAGTGCCGCCCCTTGCAGCCGCAGCAGCGCCAGCGCCGCCAGGCTGAAGATTGCCAGCGCGACCAGCACTTCGATCAGCGTGAAACCGGCTTCAACGGGCTTCGACATGCACGCTTCCCGCCGCGTCGACGACGATGGTGCTGCGCGCCGCGCCGCGTTGCAGCGTGACCAGCGCCGGCGTTGCCAAGCCGGTGGTATCGAACACCACGGCCTCGCCGCCTTCGATGCGGCTCAGCGCCTCGATGCCCTCGCCCCAGCGCCGTGGCTGCAGCGCCCTGGCGGTCTCCGGTTGCCAACCATCGCCGGCGCGGCGGGCAAAGCCATAGCCGCCGGCGTCGATGCGCACCGCAATGTCGCCGCCGCCGACGATGGCGAGATCGCGTGCCGATACCAACCGCGCTGCAAAGCCTTCGGCCTCGTCGCCGAGGTTGCCGCGCGGATCGGGAATGTTGATGACGACGGCAGCCGAAGCCAGCCCGAGGATGACCAGCACCACCATCAGTTCAACCAGCGTGAAGCCGGCGTGGCGGTGCCGGCGCGCGCTATTTCCAGTTGCCGATATCGGCATTTTCACCGCTCCCGCCCGGTGCGCTATCGGCGCCAAGCGAATAGATGTCGATGGCGCCATGCGTGCCCGGGTTGGCGTATTGATAGGGCTTGCCCCAGGGGTCGTCGGGCAGGCGCTTGAGATAGCCGCCGCGGCGGTAGCGATCGGGCTGGGCAAGGCCGGCCGGCGGTTCGCGCAACGCCGCCAGCCCCTGGTCGGCCACCGGATAGTTGAAATTGTCGAGCCGGTACATTTCAAGGCCCTGCTCGATCAGCGAAATATCGGCCTTGGCCTTTTCGACCATCGCCTTGTCGCGGGTCGGC
>JBBQKM010000150.1:0-7096 GCA_038326915.1 Sphingomonadales bacterium | reverse complement strand
AGATAATGGCCGAGCAGCAGCGGCACGTCCTCGCGGCGCTCGCGCAGCGGCGGCAGCAGGATCTCGACAGTGTTGAGCCGAAACAGCAGATCGGGGCGGAACCGCCGTTCATCGGCCAGCATCGCCGGCGACAGGTTGGTGGCAGCGACAACGCGCACGTCGAACGGCACGCTGCGGTTGCTGCCGACCGGCGTCACCCGGCGCTGTTCGAGCGCGGTCAGCAGTTTCGGCTGCAGATGCAGCGGCAGGTTGCCGATTTCATCGAGGAACAACGTGCCCCCGTCAGCGGCCTGGAACCGCCCGATGCGGTCGGCACGGGCATCGGTGAAGGCGCCCTTTACATGGCCGAACAGTTCGGAATCGAACAGCGTTTCGGCCACCGCGCCAAGGTCGACCGACAGGAACGGCTTGTCGGCGCGGCGCGACCGGGCGTGCAGTTCCCGGGCGATCAGTTCCTTGCCGGTGCCGTTTTCGCCGAGCACCAGCACATTGGCATCGGTCGGCGCCACCCGGTCGATCAGGGCATGGACACCGCGCATCGCCG
This sequence comes from Sphingomonadales bacterium, assembly GCA_038326915.1. Taxonomy (GTDB): domain Bacteria; phylum Pseudomonadota; class Alphaproteobacteria; order Sphingomonadales; family Sphingomonadaceae; genus Sandarakinorhabdus. The sequence continues at coordinate 6,552 of JBBQKM010000150.1, read as the reverse complement.
CCGAGGTACCGAGCAACGGGCTGTCGGGGCGGGCGCCGCTCGCCAGTTCCGCCATCTGCTGGCGGGCATGCACGGCGTCGCGGCGGCTGGCGCGCAACGCCGCGGCGGTTTTCACCGTTGCGACCAGGCGTTCATTGTCCCACGGCTTCGTCACGAAATCGGTGGCGCCGCGCTTCATCGCCTCGACGGCGATATTGACCCCGCCATAGGCGGTGATGATGACGACCACGGCATTGGCGTCGATCGCGCGGATCGCCTCCAGCGCCTTGAAGCCTTCGACGCCACTGCTCTGGCCGCGCGCGAAGTTCATGTCGAGCAGCACGACATCGGGATCATGCGCCTTGAGCAGCGCCGGGATCGCCGCCGGATCGTTGGCGACAACCACATCGGCGAACAACGGCCGCAGCAACAACCGCGCCGACAGCGCGACATCGGCATCATCATCGACAATCAGGGCAGTGCCGGTTGCGGCCATTTCATCTCCAGACTGTCCGGAAACGTACAGGTCCTGTCCGGAAATGAACAGTGCGCTGCGTTCGAAATTGCGACCCGGAACGCCCTCCGCAATGATTACAAGATCTTAGAGACTTGGCACGATCCCTGCAAAGCAGTCTGCGTGGCTGACCCCCCGCAGCCACTTCGAACAAGGAACCTGCCATGAAGACGATCCTCCGCTCCCTTTTCGCCGTCGCCCTCGCGGCATCGGCCACCGTCGTCACCATCGGTGTCGCGGCCCCCGTGCTGGCATCGGAAGCCCGTGTCGCCAAGATCCGCACCGCCGGTATCGATCTGACCACCGCCGACGGCCGCGCGCTGGTCGATGCCCGGGTGCGCCAGGCGGCGCGCAACGTCTGCGGTGTCGCTGATTTCGAACAGCACAAGCATCGCGCCGAATTTCGCGCCTGCACCAGCACGGCCATCGCTGCCGCCTCGCAGCAGATTGCCGCGCTGGTAACGGCGCAGCAGCTCGCCGACGCCACCCCGCGGAACCAGACCGCGCAGTGATGTCGGCCCGCTGGTGGGCGCGTCGCCCCTCCCGCGCCCACCAGCCCCAATTTCCGAACGGACCCGAGATGAGCGTCGTCAGCCTGAAATCGAGTGAGACCGCCCCGCCCATCGGCGCCAGCATGGATCGCGCCGTCGAAGGCCGGCGGATGCCGTTGCAGCGCCGCATCCTCATCGGCGTCACCGCCCTCGCCATCATCGGCAGCGGCGCCGCATGGCTGGTCGCCGGCAGTCTCGATTCGCAGACGATCCCCGCGGCAAACCTCAGCATCTCGACGGTCCGATCGGGCACGTTCGACGATTTCGTGCCGCTGCGCGGTCGCGTCACGCCGCTGGTCACCGTCTTCCTCGATGCGGTCGAAGGCGGCCGCATCGAGCGCGTGATCGTCGAGGATGGCGCCATTGTGACGCCCGGACAACCGCTGGCAGTTTTGTCAAATGCGACATTGCAGCTCGATGTCATCGCGCGTGAAGCCGATGTCAGCCAGCAGCTCAACAATCTCCGGTCGCAGGAGCTCGAGCTGCAGCGCAGCCGGCTCGAAAATCGCCGCAACCTCGCCGAGATCGAATGGCAGTTGCAGAAAAGCAGCCGCCAGCTCGACCGCGACAGCCGGCTTGCCGCCGGCGGGTGGGTGTCGGGCAAGGCGCTGAAGGATTCGCAGGACGAAGCGCGCTACCTCGACCGCCGCCGCGCCATCACCACCGAAACGATGGCAACCGAGGAACGCCTGCAGGGCAGCCAGCTCGCCCAGCTCCGCACCGCCGGTGCCCAGTTGACCGCCAATCTTCGCCTGGCGCGCGCCAGCCTCGACGCGCTGACCATCCGCGCCCCGGTCGCCGGGCAATTGTCGGGGTTCAACCCCCAGGTCGGCCAGAGCCTCAACCGCGGTGAACGGCTCGGCCAGATCGACAGCGCCGGCCGCAACAAGCTGGTGGCCGAAATCGACGAATTCTACCTCGGCCGCGTCCTGCCAGGCCAGCGCGCCAGCGTCGAATGGGCCGGCAAGACTCATGGGCTGACGGTCGCCAAGATCTATCCGCAGGTCAAAGGCGGTACCTTTACCGCCGACCTGACCTTTGATGCCGCCGAACCCGCCGCCCTGCAGCGCGGCCAGACCTTGCAACCCCGGCTGACCCTCGGCGATCCGGCGCCCGCGACGCTCGTCGCCAACGGCGCCTTTTACCAGGACAGCGGTGGTAGCTGGGCCTTTGTGGTCAGCAAGGATGGCCGCAGCGCCGAAAAACGCGCTGTCAGGCTCGGTCGCCGCAACCCCGACAGCATCGAGGTCATCGGCGGGCTGAACCCCGGCGACCGCGTCATCACCTCCGCCTACACCGGCTTTGCCGACAAGCAACATCTGAAGATCTCAGGAGAATAACATGCTCACCCTGTCGGCCCTGCGCAAAGCCTATCGCACCGAAACCGTCGAGACGACGGCGCTCGACGCCATCGACCTGCAGATCGATGCCGGCGAATTCGTCGCCATCATGGGACCTTCGGGCTGTGGCAAGTCGACCCTGCTCAACATCATCGGTCTGCTCGACCGACCGAGCGCCGGCTCGTACACGCTGGAGGGCCGCGAGGTCTCGCGGTTGACGGAGGGCGCGCTGACCGACATCCGCAAGCGCCGCATCGGCTTCATCTTCCAGAATTTCAACCTGATCGACGAGCTGACGGTGCGCGAGAATGTCGAGCTGGCGCTGCTCTACCACGGCATCAGCGCCAGTGAACGGCGCACCCGGGTCGACCGGGTGCTCGACAAGGTCGGCATCGCTCATCGCGCCGGCCATCGCCCCAGCCAGTTGTCGGGCGGCCAGCAGCAGCGCGTCGCCGTCGCCCGCGCCGTCGTGGCCGAACCGCCGCTGATCCTTGCCGATGAACCGACCGGCAATCTCGATACGGCGCATGGGGAAGAAGTCATGCGGATGCTGCGCTCGCTGAACGAGGAGGGTGCCACCATCGTCATGGTCACCCACAGCCCGGCGCACGCCGATTACGCCGGGCGCGTCGTCAACATGCTCGACGGCCGCGTACTGCTCGAAACCCGTCGCGCCGCCTGAAGGGATTGCCGCCATGTTGCAGAATTATCTGATCACCGGCCTGCGCGCGCTCTCGCGCAACCGCGCCTTTGCGCTGATCAACATCCTCGGCCTCGCCATCGGCATGGCCGCGTGCATCCTGCTGCTGCTCTTCGTGCGGTACGAGATGAGCTATGATCAATGGCTGCCGGGCCATGATCGCGCCTTTCAGGTGCAGACCTTCAACAACGATCCCGAAAACGGCCGCAACGATGCGATGCAGATGTCGGCCTATGCGGTCGGCCGCGCCCTGAAGAAGGATTTCCCCGAAGTCGAAAAGGTCGCTTATGTCGGGCAAGGGCGGCCGGTCGTGCTGCAGAACGGCGTTGCCACCACCGCGCCGGTGCTGATGGCCGATCCCGATTTCATCGACATCGTGCAATTGCCGCTGGTGCTGGGCGACCGCAGCACCGCCATGAAGGACCCGTTTTCGCTGCTGCTGACCGAAAGCGAGGCGGCCCGCCGATTCCCCGGCGTCAATCCGATCGGCAAGACGCTTTCGATGGTGCGCAACGGCAAGACCATCGATTATCATGTTACCGGTATCCTGAAGGATCTGCCGAAAAACACCCACCTCGCCGTCACCATGCTGGTGCCCTACAGCATGTCCGCCGTCGGCCAGCCCGAGGCGTTTTACACCCGCTTTGGCTGGAACGGCGGCTATAACTACCTCCGGCTGCGCCCCGGTGTCAGCTTTGCCGATCTGGCGCCGCGGATGGCCGCCTGGGAAAAGCGCAACATCGCGCCGCAGAATTTCGGCGGGGCTATGGTCAGCGAAGGCGACAACGTCGATTGGAAGCTGACGCCGCTCGCCGACATCCATCTCGGCAAGGCGGATGGCGCCGCGCTGGTGCCGACCAATGATCCCAAGGCCATCGCGACGTTTGCGCTGGTGGCGTTGCTGATCCTTGCCATGGCCTGCATCAATATCACCAATCTCAGCACCGCCCGGGCCGGGCAGCGCGCCCGCGAAGTCGCGCTGCGCAAGGTGATGGGTGCCAGCCGCCGCCAGCTGATCGTGCAGTTCCTCGGGGAATCGCTGGTGGTCGCGGTGCTGGCGATGCTCGTCGCGCTGGCGATTGTCGAACTGTCGTTGCCGCTGCTTTCGAAGTTCCTCAACGCCGATCTGTCGATGCAGTATCTTGGCGCGCAGGGCGTGTTGCTGCCGGTCATCGCGCTGGTTCTGGGCGTCGGCGTCCTCGCTGGGCTCTATCCGGCGTTCGTGCTGTCGCGGTTCGATCCGGCACCGGTGCTGAAATCCAATCGCAGCGGCAGCGACACCCAGGGGTCGGGCCGCCTACGCAGCCTGCTGGTGGTGGCCCAGTTCGCCGTTTCGATCGCACTGACGATCTGCACCGCGGTGGTTGCTGCGCAAACCTTCTACGCCCGCTCGGCCGATGCCGGCTATAATCGCGACGGCCTGCTGCAAGTCACCGGCATAGGGCGCAAGCAGATCACCCCGGTCGCCGACAGCCTGGTCGATGCGGTGGCGCGGGTGCCCGGCGTGATCGGCGTCGGCCGCACCACCATCGGCGTCAACACCGACAGCAAGATCAACACCACGGTTCGCATTTCCGGCAATCCGCGGCCGATCGAGCTTGGCAACTACAACGTCGATACCGGCTTCTTCGGCGCGATGGGGCTGTCGCCGATTGCCGGCCGGCTGTTCGATCGCGCCAACCCGCGCGACGACGGCCGGGTATCGCTGGCGGAACAGCCGGGCGAAGCCGAGCAACTGGCCTTTGCGGCGCGCGGCATGAACATTGTGCTCAACGTCGAGGCTGTCCGCAAGCTCGGGTTCGGCACGCCGGCACAGGCGATCGGCAAGACGATCAGCCTGGCAGCAGTCGATGAAAAATACGGCCTGGTGCCGGCAACGGTGATCGGCGTGGTGCCCGATGTGCGGCTGCGCTCGTTCCGCGATCCCTATGAGCCGATCATGTACATCTACGACCGCAGCTACCTTTCGGAAATGATCGTGCGGATGAAAGCCGGCGAGGCGGGAGGCGTGCGCGACCGGGTCCAGGCTGTCTGGCAACGCTATGCGCCGCAGGTGCCGTTCGAGGCCCAGTTCGCCGACGATATCGTGCGCGCGCAATATGATGCCGACGAAGCCCGCGCCACCACCTTTGCCGCCTTTGCCGGGCTCGCCATCGTCGTCGCCTGCCTCGGCCTTTATGGCCTGGCATCCTTCACCGCCGAGCGCCGGACCCGCGAAATCGGCATCCGCAAGGTGCTGGGTGCGCGCGACCGCGACATCGTGCGGCTGCTGGTCTGGCAGTTTTCGCGTCCGGTGCTGATCGCCAACATCATCGCCTGGCCGGTGGCCTGGTGGCTGATGCGCGACTGGCTGAATGGCTTTTCGGCGCGGATCGACCTTGGCCCGCAATGGTTCATCGGCGCCGGCGCGATGGCCGCGCTGATCGCCGCCGCCACCATCATCGGCCATGCCCTGAAGGTGGCACGCAGCAGCCCGGCGCTCGCCCTGCGCTATGAATAAGCGTCAGCGTTGCGCCGGCCAGGGATAGGCCCAGCATCGCGCCGGATCGCTTGTCGGGTCGATCAACGCCGGATCGCGCGGCCGCAAAATCGGCGGCAGTGCGGCAACGGGCGCAAGGTAGGACACGATCGGCTTGATGCGCTGCGTCTGCTGTTGCCAGGCGCCGGGCAGCGAGCAGCGCGGTGGCGGTGCCGGCGGATGGCGCAGCGCGCGGGCGATCTCCACGCCGCCGGTCACCGCGCCGATGCCGAGCACCGCCAGCATCACCGGCAGGCCGGCGCGGCGACGATCGGGCGCCGCCCAGGCCGTTGCCACGGCATCGGCGATGATCACCGCCAGCACCGCCAGCGCCGGAATCGACGCGCGCATGACGAAATCCTGGCCGACCCCGACGACGCCGAAGGGAATCGCCATCAACATGGCGACAACCAGCACCGCAACGCCGACGCCGAACCGGCCCGGCCGCCAGAGCGCGATCAGCGCCAGCGGCAGCAGCTCGACGGCCAGAAACAGCGCATAGATGCTGAAGGGCAGCGGCTGCAGCGAAAATCCGACCGATCCCGCCGCCGATGTCAGGTAAAGCAGCGCCGGCGCCGCGAGGATGGTGGCAACCGCTGCCATGGCGATATCGGCGCGCGCCCATTCACCTTCTCGCACCACCCGGACCGCGGCATAGCCGGCCAACGGTATCGCCCCGAGCAGCGCCAGCGGTGACCAGATCGCCGCCAGCGGCAATGCCGCAGCAAAGGCACCGAACGGCAATCGCCGCTGCTGCCAGAGCAAAAACGCCAGCGCACAGAACCAGCCGGCAAAGGCGTGCGGCGGCACCCAGAATGCCAGCGTGATCACCGACGAGTATTGGATCGTTCCGAACGCCCAGCCTTCGAGGCTGGCGAAAAGCACCCTTATGCCGAGTGTATCGAGGAGCAGCGTGCCGATGATGTCGAGGCCGCTCGAGGCGATGAAGA
>JBBQKM010000149.1:0-7130 GCA_038326915.1 Sphingomonadales bacterium | reverse complement strand
GCCGCGATCCATCATCGGCAATTGCTTGGGGTCGGCGATGGACGCGGTGTAGCTCATCATCTCGGTGCCGCCGGCGATGACCAGATCTTCCATGCCCGACATGACCGATGCGGCCGCGAGGTTGACCGTGGTGATGCCGCCGCCGCAGAAGCGATCGAGCGTCATGCCGCTGGCCTTGATGTCATAGCCCGCCGCGAGTGCCGACATGCGACCCAGATCGCCGCCCTGCTTGCCCTTTTGCGTGCTCGTCGACCAGATGATGTCATCGACCGTCGCGGTATCGAGGTGGTTGCGGTCCTTCAGCGCCTTTAGCACCGTCGCCGCGAGATGCTGGGGGTGGAGGTGCGACAGCGCGCCCTTGCCGGGCTTGCCGATGCCGCGCGGGGTGCGGACAGCGTCGATGATATAGGCTTCGGGCATGCGTCGGTCCTTGCTTCTCATGAAAAGTCCCGAACCGATTGCGCCACGCCGCGCACCTTGCCTAGCTGGCAATATACGAGGGTTTGCATGAGGGGGTTTGCATGAGGGGGTTTGCGGATTGCGCTCGGCGGCCGGGGGCGGCATTGTTCCGGCATGGCGACAATCATGGCTCCGGTGGCACTGACTCCGATGGTCGATATTCCGGCCGGGCGTTTCCGCATGGGTGCCGACGACGGCTACCCCGAGGAAGCACCGGCGCACCTTGTCGATGTCGATGCCTTCCGCATCGATATCCATGCCGTCACCAATGCCCAGTTCGCGGCCTTTGTCGCGGCCACCGGCCATGTCACGGTTTCGGAACGCGTGCCGCAGGCGGCGGACTACCCCGGCGCGCTGCCTGAAATGCTGTTCGCCGGCAGCCTGGTGTTCAAGAAGACGCGTGGCGCGGTCGATACCCGCGACTGGTCGCAATGGTGGGAATTGCGCCCGGGCGCGTCGTGGCGCCATCCCTATGGCCCGGGATCGTCGATCGACGGGCTTGATGACCATCCGGTCGTCCATGTCGCCTATGAAGACGCGCTGGCCTATGCGCACTGGGCCGGGCGCGATCTCGCCACCGAAGCCGAATATGAATATGCGGCGCGCGGCGGCCTCGATGGCAAGCCCTATGCCTGGGGCGATGTCTTCCGCCCCGGCGGCAAGCACATGGCCAACACCTGGCAGGGCAAGTTTCCGTTCCAGAATCTGAAGGAGGATGGCTGGGAGGCGACCGCGCCGGTCGGCAGCTTTCCGGCCAACGGCTATGGCCTGTACGACATGATCGGCAACACCTGGGAATGGACGCAGGACTGGTTCGCGCCGAAACACCTTGTCGATCCGGGCAAGGCCTGCTGCATCCCGAAAAACCCGCGCGGGCCGGTCGCGGGCACGCTCGATCCGTCGGCGCCGATCCCGCAAAAAGTGCTGAAAGGCGGCAGTTTCCTGTGTGCCCCCAGCTATTGCAAGCGCTACCGCCCGGCGGCGCGCCATGCCGAGGCGGTCGACACCGCCACCTGCCATATCGGTTTTCGCTGCGTGACCCGCTGAACGATCAATAGACCCATTGCAGCCGGGTCAGCAGCGTGTCGTCCTCGCCGCGCACCCCGAAACGTTCGGTCCAGCCATGGCCATAGGATACGCCGATCTTCCAGCGGGTCGTTGCCCACCAGTTGACGCCGGCCATGACGCGATCGAATTCGCCGCCCTCCACCGACCGGTTATCGAGATCGACGTGCGAAAAGCGCATCACCAGTTCGGGGGCGCCCCAGCGGCCCTTGGGGATCACCCGCCGGGCATAGCCGACATTGCGGTCATAGGGCCGGGTTTCGCCGGTCAACACCCAGCTGCCGGTGACATAATAGCCATCGAAGCGCGGGTTGCCGAGCGTGGGTGAATTGACATGCGCCGTGATGAATTCGCCGAGCAGCGACACCGGCCCGACATTGAGCAACGCCTCGGCGCCATAATGGTCGGCGCTGTCGGCGGCGATGTTACCGGTATCGACGAAATTGTCGCCGACGTTGGTTTCGACCCGGCCCTTGTAGCGCAGCGTGCCGTCGGATGCGACGTGGCGATACGCCAGCCCGAGGTGGAGGAACTGGTTGGCCTCGGGCATGTCCCAGACCAGCGCGGTGACGCGTGCGGTCACGTCCCAGCCGCGGCTGGTGCTGCTGTTGATGTCCCAGGCGTCGTTGTAGAGGCCGTATGACAGGGTGGCGCGCTTTTTGGGCCCCAGCACATGCGTGATTCGCGCGCCCATGTTGCGCGAGACAAAGAACGGGCTGAGCACGCGCTCGCTGTGGGGCAGGTTGGCAGAATCGCCGACCATTTCGTAGGAGAATGTCTCCTTGGTCTTGCCGATGGTCAGCTTGGTGCGGCTGCCGATCGGAAAGGTCAGCGCCAGATCGGTCAGCTGCCAGCTCTGTTCGGGATCGCTGTCGAAGCCCTTGTATTCGCCGCCGACCTGGAAACTGACCTTGTAGCTGTGGCCAAGGCTGCCCAACAGGCTGAGCCGCATCGAGCGGATCTGGAACTCGTCCTCCTGCTCGCCGAACTGGGCGAGGCTGGTGGCGTCCTGATGGAAACTCGTCCAGTCGCCGATTGCCGCCAGGCTGGGGCGGATGTTGAAGAAACGCGCCTGCTTCTCCGGGCTCGGCGGCTTCAGCGGCGGCAGGTCGGGGAAGGCATATTTGCGCTTGTGGACGATGACATCGGCTTCGGCATGCGCATCGCCATCCGCAAGGCCGATCGGTTCACCCAGCGATTCGGTGTGCTGCGCCGCCACCGGCGTCGCGGCCAGCAGCAGCAATGGCAATGCCAGCTTGTCGAAACCCTGTGTCATCCCGATCCCCAACTCCATCTGGCTTGCTGCTATCATGCGGGTCGGCGCTATATTGTCCGATGCCGGGCAGTTTCCGGCCGGTCGCGTGGTGGCGTTCAGACCCCGTCGACGACGGCGCGCAGCGCCGCCGGGTCGTGCAGGACGATGCTGCGATAGCCGAGCGCAATCATGCCGGCCTTTTCGAGCGGTTGCAGGATCGTGCCGACCGACGACCGCGACAGGTTGACGATGGCAGCGAGTTCCTCCTGGCTGATTGGCGCTTCGACCGAGCCGGGTGCCGGCGGATCGTCGAAGCGACAGTCCGCGAGCCGCAGCAGCGCCGCGAGGCAGCGCCGGCGGCTGTCGCGGATCATCAGGTCGGCCGCGATGTTGACCGCGGTGTTGCCATAGTCGATGCCGAGCACGCCGATGTGGCGCCACCAATCGGCATGGCACGCAATAAGGCCCTCGAGCGCCGCATGGGTCATGTGGGCGAGCATCACTTCCGACCGCGCCACCACCGACGTCAGTCGCATCTGGTTGCCCGGAAACAGCGTCACAAAGCCGAACCATTGCCCGGCATGGGCGACATGCGTCATCGGGGTGTCAGGGGCGCCCAGCGCCGTCGTCAAGGTGACGTGACCACTGGCAACGCCGCTGATGCCGATACTGGTTTCGCCGGCATGCTGGATGGTGCGCCCGGCGGCGACGCGGCGCCACTGGCAATGGGCGAGGAACGGCTCGCGAAATTCCGGCGGCGTTCGGCTCAGCCAGCCACGCTTGGCCAGCGTGTCCGTCAGTCGCGCAATCTCGGTCTTCAGCAAGGACGGTGCCTCCTGCAGGTCGAGATTGGCACAGATCGACGGCGCAACAATCATCATGCCCCCGAAACAATTGCAAAGTCCGGAATATCAGAAACGGAATTCCACTCCGATCGTCGGCCCGAAAGTGGCCGCGTCATAGACAAAACGCGTGCTGCCGCTGCCCGATTCATAATCGACATAGATGATGCGATAACCGATCAGCGCCTTTGACGATGCACCCATCCGGATGCCGAGCTGCGGCCAGAAATTGGCTGAGATCTTCGATCCCGCACCGAAACCGCCCATGTCGGCGATGACGGTCAGGTCGAGCTTGTCATTGAACGGCAGTTCGGCGCGGAAGCCGATGACCGGTTCGAACCAGCCCTTGCTGCGCGTCCGGTCGGGGCTTTGCGTGGCGGTCGACAGCGGCGCCGGCAGCACGCAGGGGTTGCGGCATTCCAGCTTGATGCCGAAATCGCTGTAGCGCACGCCGGCATAGGCCCAGGCCATCGGGTGGATGCGCTTCAGCACCGTCGCGGTATAGGCCGACTGGTGGCCGTTGAGCGACAAGGGGCGATCGTCCTCGGTGACATCGAGGCTGATGTAATTGACGTCGAGGTTGACGCCCCATTCGCCGTTGTTGACCTCCAGCGACCCCATCACCGCCCAGTTGAGCTTGTCGAAAAGATCGGCCGGCGTGTCGTCGATCGTCTCGTCAAAGCGGCCGACGCCGAACTTGCCGTTGGTCGTCGGCAGCAGGAAATAGGGCGTCGCGATGATCTCCATCTCGCCGGCAGTGGCAGGCGCCGCAAAGGCCATCGCAGGCGGCACCAGGGCGGCAAAGGCCAACAGGGTTTTCAGCGTCATGGTCGTCCCGATCGATTGCAACATCGCCGGAATATCACGCGGGCGGAACAACAATTGTCCAATTCCAGCGCATTGCCGCGCCGAACGTCAGGCGGCGCGCCGCGCCTTGCCGATCAGGCCCTGATAGGTGCCGAACAGGTCGTCGAAATGCTGGTCCATCGTTCGCGTTGCCGGGGCGGCGGCCAGCGTCGAAGCGCGCAGCGCCGGCAATTGCGCGATCGCCGCGCCGATCACCGTGGCCGCGCTGGCGGCATCGCCGGCGGCATAGCGCAGGCCCAGCCCGGGCAGCGCCTGGTCGCCGGCGCCGCCTTCATCGGGCACCACGATCGGCAGCCCCGATGCCAGCGCCTCGGCCTGCACCATGCCGAAGGTTTCGGCGTTGGCGCCGTGGACCAGCAGGTCGGCGCTCGCCAGCAGCCGCGCCAGCTCGATGCGATCGGAAATCGGCGACAGAAACTGGATGTGCGGATTTTCGCCCACGGCGCGCAGCACCGCCGCGCGGCCATGGCCATCGCCGACCAGCACCAGCCCGAGCGGCCGACTGTATCCGGCGGCGGTGGCCCCGGCGACGATCAGCGGCCAGCGCTTTTCGGGTGAAAAGCGCCCGATGCCGAGCAGCAATGTGGCGCTTTCCGGCAGCCCGCAGCGCTCCAGCAGCCGCGCGCGCAACGCCGGATCGCGCAGTTCCGGCGTGAAAATCCCCGCTTCGACCCCCATCGGAATGGTGCGGACGCGCTGCAGCCCGCCTTCGGTCATGCGCGTGGCGAGGCTGGGCGACGCGCAGACCACCATGTCGAACCCGGCGTCGAGCCGGCGCAGATGGCGCCAGAACCAGTCAAAGCCGCGGTCGATGGTCTTGCGGCTGACCATGCCTTCCAGCCAGCGATAGGCCCAGGCCGACAGCGGATCGGCGTGCATGACCAGCGCGCGCGGCGCGGTGCCCTGCCATTCGGCGACCGCGGTGGCGCTGCCCCAGGGCGACGACGCTTCGACGAAATCCGGCGCGTGGCGGTCGAGCGCATCATGGATGATCGCGTCGTTCTCGAAATAGCAATAGCTGCGGTCGAGCGGAAAGCGCGGCGACTTGATGCTGATGATGCGCGCACGCGGCCCGACAACCTCTGTCGCGGCCTCGACGCCCGGCACGACGACGGTCAGATCGTGGCCTAGCCGGCCGGCCGCGAGCAATTTGTTGCGGGTATAAGTGCGGATGCCGCCGCCGGTGGGCGAATACAGCGCCGAAATGTCGACGATCTTCACCGCTTCGACTTGTCGATGGGGCCGAAACTCAACAGCCCGTGGCGATAGTTGAGGATGATCGGCACCGTCGTCAGGCCATTGCCGGCGCTCAGCATCGCCGATCGTGCCTTGGGTTTCGAGAAGCCGAGCTTGGGATTGCCCGGAAAGCCGATGCCGTCGCTCGACAGCCCGAACTTGTGGTTGGAATCGCGGTCGTGGAGCAGCGACAGCGTGTAACTGCCCGGCCCGGGTACGCGGATGCAGATCTGTGCCGGCCCGGTGGCGGGCACCGGCACATCGGCGCGGCGGAAGGTCTTGCCGGCCATCACCAGCAGATTGTCGTCCTGCAGGAAATCATCGTCATTGGCCGGATACAGCTCGACACGCAGCCGGCCGCTGCGATCCTTCAGTCCCTGCGCGACCACGATCAGCGCCGGGCCGCTTTCATTCGGGCGGCACAGCCCTTCGGCAAGGCCGAGGTCGGGCGACGGCCGGATGCGCGCCGGCTCGGCGGCCGCAGCCGTCGCGGCAAGCGCGCCAACCGCAAGGGCGAACACCGCCTTCATCGCCGCCGCCAGCCCACAGCATCGGCGGCGACCAGCACCAGCCCGAGGCCAAGATGCGTTGCCAGGATCACGCTCGCCATCATCGTCATCAGCGCACCGATATCGGCATCATGGCCGATCAGGAACACCGCCAGCCCGGCAAACACGATGTCCTTGTTGGGCAGCAGCGGCAGCCGCGACAGCAGCATCCGCATCGCCGACAGCAGCAGCCACCATTCGATGGCGACCTGCGGCAGCACCAGGTGCCAGCAGAACGCCGTCAGCGCGGCGCCGGCAAAGATGCGCGCGACATGGACGCCGGTGACGAACCACAATTCGGCGCGCGGCAGGCTGAACAGCGTCTTGCGGAACAGCAGGATGGCGCTCGACGAGGCCAGCACGACAGCGACCGAAATCAGCAAGGTCCGGCTGTCGATGCCGAGATGCAGCGTGCCGAGCAGCGGATAGGCGACGAGCAGCATGGCGATGGTGATGGCATTGCCGGCCATCGCCGACAGGATGGCAACGTCCTTGATGGCGCCGAACGGGGTGGAGGTCATCGCCGTGCGGCGCCGTGCCCAGGTGTAAAGGTACAGCTCGCCGGCATAGCCAAACAGCAGTTCATTGCCGATCAGCTTGCGCAGCAGCGCGCCCAGCCCCGAAATCGGCATGCCCCACAGCCGGCGAAAGATCAGCCAGTCGGCGAACGGCGCAGTCAGATAGGAAATAGCGAACACCGCCCAGAACAGCGGCGAGGTCGGCAGCATGGCGCGGACTTCGCCGAAATCGACACTGCGCAGTTCGAGCACCACGGCAACGAGCACCGCGAGCGAAAAGGCCGCGCCCAGCCACCAGGTCCAGCCCCGTTCGGTGGTTTCGCGTGGCGCCGGATCCGCG
>JBBQKM010000148.1:0-7140 GCA_038326915.1 Sphingomonadales bacterium | reverse complement strand
CCTTGGTTTGCGCATAGGGGACCGTCGAAGCCGCATCGGCGCCGATCGCCGAGACCTGGACATAGTGGTGGATGCCGGCAGCCGCGGCGCAACGGGCAGCGCGGCCGGCACCTTCGGCCTGGACTGCCGTGAACGACTGGCCGGATTTCTCGTCGAGGATACCGACAAGGTTGATCCCCGCATCGGCGCCTTCGAATGCCGCCGCCATCTGTGCGTCGGACGTGATATTGCCATGCGTCAGCTGGATCTGGCCGAGCCCGCCCAGCGGCTTCAGGAACAGCGCACGTTCCGGGTGGCGCACGGCGACGCGGACGCGGTGCCCCGCCTCGGCGAGGCGCTGGACGATGTATTTGCCCAGGAACCCCGACCCGCCGACGACGGTGACGAGGCTGTTGGACGCGAGCGGCGGCAGGATGGCAGTCATGCACCGGCCCTTTAGCGCGGCTTTCGCCGCCTGTCGCGGCACACGTTGGCGCAACCGCGATAGCGGACGCTTTGGCGACGCCGAAATCGACTGTTGTGATTGACGTTCTGATTGACAAGGCGCCCGCCGCTCCCTAACCCGCCGCTCCTACCCCGTGCCCGGATGGCGGAATTGGTAGACGCACCAGCTTCAGGTGCTGGCGCTCGCAAGGGCGTGGAGGTTCGAGTCCTCTTCCGGGCACCAACGACCTGACCGCCAGCGGCCGTCAGGGATTGAAAAAACCCTTTAAATCAGATAGTTTAGCTCTCGCAGTGACCGCCTGCGTTCGCCGGTAAGCGCAGTTTCTTGGGGGCCTTTTTGGGGGCCTTTTCCAAGCGGTCTTGCGGATAGGCTGCGAGGGTAAACCGATGGCGCTGACAGATACCGCGATCAAGCTGGCCAAGGCCGGCGACATTGACCGGAAGATGGCGGACGAAAAGGGGCTGTATCTGCTCGTGACGGCCAATGGGTCGAAGCTGTGGCGGATGAAGTATCGGCTCAATGGCAAGGAAAAGAAGCTGGCGCCGGGCAGCTATCCCGACGTCGGGTTGAAGGCCGCCCGCGACCGACGCGACATGGCCCGAAAGGCAGCGGAGGCAGGGAACAACCCGGCGGCCGCCAAGCGTGAAGCCCGAATCGCCCGACATTTTGCCGCTGCCAATACGTTTGGGGCGATTGCAGAGGAATACATTGCCAAACTGGAGGCCGAAAAGAAGGCGACTGTACCGTCGACGAATGGCAGAAGTTGGGCTGTCAGCCTTCTGGCAGCTTCCTTGTCGCAAATTTGAACGGATATCATTCCTGGAAGCCGCCACGGATCAATCTCCGTCATGCCTGAAGTGGCGCGTTATGGCACCTTATCGGGTCCCAAACCAATTCAGCCAATGCTGGTAGGTCTTGGGTGTTCAAGCGGTTGATCCGAGCTATCTGAATGCCGACCGCCAGAGAGCGAGGGACTCACCGGCGGTCGGACATCTTCAGCGGCAGCGGGAAATCAGAAGCGGTAAGACGCGCCGAACAGTACCTGCTGGCGTTCAAAGGTGGCGCCCTTGCTGCCGGCGTCGATGTAGCGATATTCCAAGCGGGCGTTGATGTTCTTGGTCACCGCATATTCGATGCCGCCGCCGGCCAGCCAGGCATCAAGATTCTCGCTGGAAGCCGCCGCAGCGGTGCTGGTGAGGACGCGGACATTGGCGTAGCCGCCGCGCACATAGAGCAGCGCCTTTTCCGTCACCAGGTAACCGGCGCGGGCCGAAAGTTCGAAGGCGTGTTTCGGATCGATGCTCACCGCGTTGGTGCCGCGCGTGCCCTGCAATGTGTCGTCGGCACCGATGGAGAAGGCGGCTTCGGCACCGATCACGAAGCGGCGGGCGATCAATTTGTCATAACCGGCGTTGATGCCGAACACGGCAGCATCCTGATCGGTGCTGCGATTGAGCGCGGCGGCGCCTTCGAGGCCGGGGCCGACCTTGTCGTGATTATAGCCGGCGGTGATGCCGGCGAAGGGGCCGTTGAAACTTTCGGCAGCGGCCGGTGCGGCAATGGCGGTGGTGGCAACGGCAAGCGCCAGCAGTGCGGAACGGAATTTGGTGTTCATGGGGCAATCCCTTTGGTTGGCTCCGGGGGATCCGGATGCCGTCCAAATGAACCTACCGATCTGACCTGATAATCTGGCAATAATGGAAGATACTGTTCCATTTATCGCAATGAAGGTGACGACGCTCCGTTCCATCTTTCGGAATAATCAATTTCGGATTTCGGCCATTAATCCGGCAGGCATCCATGTCTAGTTGTTGGGGGCGCCGGACGAGCTGGCACCCACAGACCACTCACGGCGAACCCCCAAAGGAGACAATGACATGAACACCCGGACCATTCTGACCGCACTGGCCGCTATCGGCCTCAGCGTTGGCGCCATGAGCGCTGCCACCTCGCCGGCTTTTGCCTTGGTGCCCACCTCTACCTCTGCAGTGAACACCGATACCGCCGGCATCGCCGTCCACGGCTATGACGTGGTGGCCTATTTCACCGAAGGCAAGCCGCGCGTCGGCAGCGCCAGCTACACCACCACTTATGAAGGCGCGCGTTACCAGTTTGCCAGCGCGGCCAATCTGAAGGCCTTCCAGACCAATCCCGCCGCCTATGCACCGGGCTTCGGCGGCTTCTGCGCCATGGGCGTTGCGCTGGAAAAGAAGCTCGATGGCGATCCCAAGGTCTGGAAGATTGTCGACGGCAAGCTCTATCTCAACGTCAACAAGGATGTTGCCGTGGCCTTTGGCCGCGACATCCCCGGCAACCTGGTGAAGGCCAACGAAAACTGGCCGGCGATCAAGGACAAGACCCCAGAGTCGCTGAACTGAGTCGCTAAACTGATCGCGGCCTTATCTCCCCCCGGCGGCCGGCGCACTCCGGCCGCCTGCCCCTCCCCCCAAAGGAGCATCCCATGGATATCTCCCGTTCCGCCTTCCTGGCCGGCGCGCTGGCCACGGCAGTGACTGGCCTTGCCACCACCGCCGCTGCTGCCGACAAGCCCGCCCGCGAAAAATGCTTCGGCGTGTCGCTGGCCGGCTACAATGATTGCGCCGCTGGGCCCGGCACTTCGTGCTCCGGCACGTCCAAGGTCGATTACCAGGGCAATGCCTGGAAACTTGTGCCAGCTGGCACCTGCACCACCATGGTGTCGAAAACCTCCTCCACCGGTCACGGTCAGCTGGCGGCCTATACCCACGCCAAGCGCGGCTGATTCAATGACGGCCGCCGCCTCTCCCCCGGGCCTGCCGCCGTCTGCGGGGCTCGGCCTGCACCGCGAACATCTCGACGAGGTGCTCGCCGGTGCAGGCCGGCTCGGCTTCATCGAGATTCACGCCGAAAATTTCATGAGCAAAGGCGGCCCGACGCTGGCCCTGCTCGACCGGCTGGCGAGCCAATATCCGATCTCCCTGCACGGCCTGGCGCTGTCGCTGGGCGGTGAGGAACGGCTCGACCCGGCCCATATGCAGCGCCTGCGCCGCATCATCGATCGCATCGCGCCTGCCAGTTTCTCCGAACATCTGGCCTGGGCCAGCCACGATGGCATCTATTTCAACGATCTGCTGCCCATCGCCTATGACGCGACGACCCTGTCGCGCGTGGCCGATCATGTCGATGAAGCGCAATCGGCGCTGGGCATGCGGCTGCTGCTGGAGAACCCGTCCACCTATGTCAGCCATGCGGCCAGCAACTGGGATGAAATCGATTTCCTCGCAGAGATCGCGCGCCGAACCGGTTGTGGCCTGTTGCTCGACATCAACAATGCCGTTGTCTCGTCGGTCAATCACGGCTGGGACCCGCAGGCCTACCTGCAGCGTTTCCCGCTGGCGCAGGTCGGCGAAATCCATCTGGCAGGCCACAGCGAAACCCGCGACGATGCCGGGCAACTCCTACTGATCGACAGCCATGGCGAGGCCATCGCCGCGCCGGTGTGGGCGCATTATGCCGATGTCATCGCCCGCGCCGGCCCGCTGCCGACCCTGATCGAGCGCGACAACGATATTCCGGACTTTGCCGTGGTCGCCGCCGAAGTGGCACAGGCCGCCGCCATCCTGGCCCGCCATGCAAGAAAGGCTGCGTGATGACGTCGCTCAGATCCTTTTCCATCGCAGTGCGCACCCCTGATGGCGTGCAACCGATATTCGTCAGCGCCGCTGGCGGCCGATTCACCATCTATCAGCGCAATCATGTCGCCGGCCTCACCGCCGCGCTGGCCAAGACCTTCCCGGTGATCCAACGCCTGGTGGGCGAGGCGTTCTTTGCCGCAATGGCAGCGCGCTTCATCTTCCAGTCGCCGCCGCGTGTCCCCATGCTGGCCGACTATGGCGCCGATCTGGCCGATTTCATCGCCGCGTTCGAACCGGCGGAGAGCCTGCCGTTCCTGGCGGATGTCGCGCGGCTGGAATTTGCCCGCGTGCGCGCCTGGCACGCGGCCGATCACGCACCGCCGCCGCTGGACGGCGCCGACGCCGTGGCCGCGCTGCTGCCGCAGCGGATTGCGCTGCATCCGTCCGCCACGCTGATCCAGTCCGATCATCCGGTGATGGCGATCTGGGCGGCCAACCAGCCGGAGACGGCGGTGCCGGTGGACGACTGGGAGCCGGAAACTGCGCTGGTGCACCGCTCCGGCGACGTCGTGGTCCACACGCCCATCGACGCCGACACGCAGGCGTTGCTGGCGGCATTGCTCACCGCGGACAGTCTCGAATCCGCATTGCTCGCCCTGCCGAACCCGGATGCCGCCGGTGCCGCCCTGCTGCGCTGCCTCCAGCTGATGCAATCCGGCGCATTGATCACCCCCGAAGGAACCATGCCATGATCACCGCTCCCGCTCTGTTTCGCACGCTGCCAACACTGCTGAACCGCGTTCCGCCCAGCCTGGTGCAAATGATGCTGCGCCTTGGCCTCGCCGGCATCTTCTGGTCGTCGGGCCGGAGCAAGGTCGAAGGGCTGATGACCATCTCCGAAAACACCTATTTCCTGTTCGAGGAAGAATATCGCCTGCCGCTGCTGTCACCCCATCTGGCGGCGCAGCTGGGCACCTATGCCGAACATCTGTTCCCGATCCTGCTGCTTATCGGCCTTGCCACCCGCCTGTCGGCACTGGCGCTGTTCGGCATGACGCTGGTCATCCAGCTGCTTGTTTATCCCGATGCGCTCCTCTCCACCCATCTTGGCTGGTTCGCGCTGGCGCTGGCGGTGGCCACGGGCGGGCCGGGCACGCTATCGCTGGATCACCTGCTGTTTCGCAAGCGCGCCTAATTAATGTGGCGGTCGGCGCGCAGCCGTTCGACGACGAGATCGACAAAGGCCCGCACCTTGGCCGACGCCCGCCGCCCTTCCGGGTGGACGACGTGGACAGGCAACGGCACGAGTTCGTAATCCGACAGCACGGTCTGCAACGCGCCCGATTCAAGCTGTGCGGCAATCTGATACGACAAGGGCCGGGCCAGCCCCCAGCCTTGCGCCGCAGCCGCCACGATCGCTTCATAGGTGCTGCATGCCAGCCGCGGCGTCACGGTCACGCCGATCTTTTCATCCTTGCCAAACCGCCAATCAAGCGATGACCATGAGCCCGTGGAGGCAATGATGCGGTGGCCCGCCAGATCGGATGGGTGCTGAGGCACGCCGTGGCGATCGAAATAGGCCGGCGATCCGCACACCACCCGGCGCACGGTGCCTACCCTGACAGCGCTGTAGCTTGAATCGGGCAGGTGGCCGATGCGGATCGCCACGTCGATGCCTTCATCGACGATGTTGACGACGCGATCGACAAAGACGGCGCGGCCGCTCACCTGCGGATTGGCATCCAGAAATTCGCGCAGGATCGGCATGATATAATTGTTGCCAAACAACACCGACGCGGTGACGCTGAGCGTGCCGGTCGGCGTGGTGTAGGAACCCGATGCGGCGGCTTCGGCTTCGGCAATGTCGGCCAGGATGCGGCGGCAATCCTCGAAATAGCGCGCGCCCGGCTCGGTCAGCTTCACGGTGCGGGTGGTGCGGGTCAGCAGCCGGCTGCCGATCAGTTCTTCCAGGCTGGCCACCGCGCGGGTGACGGCTGGCGGACTCATGTTCAGCTGGCGCGCGGCTTCGGCAAAGCCGCCGGTTTCGGCAACGCGCACAAACACCTGCATGGCGTGCAATCGCGACATTGTTCATGCCCCTCGTTGGAACAATCCATTTCCGATTATCGCAATTCTGCCGCCTGGCAAATGGAATTAGAGGAAGGGCCATGATCCACGCCCTCACCCACGAGCTGCATCTCGATGGCGCCACAGCCTCCCTCCACCGGGTCTGGCAGCTGGCGACCGATGTGCAGGCCATCATCATCACCGCGGCCGCTGGCGGCTCCGTTTCAACGGCGATTCCGCCGCTGGTGGCGCTGGCCATCAACACTGCCCGCCATCGCGGCCAGCCATAATTCCACAATCCGCAATAGTCACTTGTTGCGTTCGAAGCTTCTGCCCGCCGGGCTTTCACCCCACTCTTTTCCCAGTTCGGCACGCCCCACTGCCGCTGAACCAACCACTCGCAAAGGATCAAGATCATGAAACTCCACTACCACCCGCTTTCCGGCCACGCCCACCGCGCCCGGCTGTTCCTGTCGCTGATCGGCGCCGATTTCGAACTGGTCGAAGTCGATCTGGCCAAGGGTGCACACAAGGCGCCGGCCTTCCTCGCGCTCAACCGCTTCGGCCAGGTGCCGGTGCTGGAAGATGATGGCGTGATCATTGCCGATGCCAACGCCATCCTGATCTATCTCGCCAAGAAGTTCGGGAAGACCGATTGGATGCCCGCTGACCCCGTGGGCGGCGCCGCGGTGCAGCGCTGGCTTTCGGTTGCCGCCGGCCAGATCGCCTTTGGCCCGGCCGCAGCCCGCCTGATCACCGTGTTCGGCGCCGGCTTCAACGCCGACGAAGTGATCGCCCGCGCCCATGCTATCCTGAAGATCCTGGAAGCCGAACTGGTGAGCCGCGACTGGATCGCCGCCAGCCACCCGACGATCGCCGATGTCGCGCTCTACAGCTACGTCGCCCGCGCGCCGGAAGGCAATGTCAGCCTCGATGACTATCCGTCGGTGCAGGGCTGGCTGAAGCGGATCGAAGCGCTGCCGGGCTTCGTGCCCTTCGTCAGCACGCCTGTTG
>JBBQKM010000147.1:0-7169 GCA_038326915.1 Sphingomonadales bacterium | reverse complement strand
CGTGCGCGAGACGGTGAAGCGCATTGGCTATGAACAGGCGGGCTTCCACTGGCAGAATTTGACCTTTGAAAACCATCTGCACCCGCAGTCGTCGGACATCGCGCAAGGCGTGGACGCCAGCGGCAACAAGGACGAAGGCGCCGGCGACCAGGGCATCATGTTCGGCTATGCCACCGACGAAACCCCCGACCTGATGCCGGCGACGCTCTATTATTCGCACAAGATCCTCGAGCGGATGGCCGCCGACCGCCACAGCGGCAAGGCGCCGTTCCTCGAACCCGACGCCAAGAGCCAGGTGACCTTGGCCTATGAAAACGAAGTGCCGGTGCGCGCCACGGCGCTGGTCGTGTCGACACAGCACGCCGTCGATTATTGCCTGCCGTGGGAAGATGGCACCGAAAAGGGCGGCGACACCGCCAAATATGCGGAACTGCGCGACTATGTGATGTCGGTGTTCCACGACGTGCTGCCCGATGGCTTCATCACCGACGCTACCGTCATCCACGTCAATCCGACCGGGCGTTTCGAAATCGGCGGCCCCGATGGCGACGCCGGCGTGACCGGGCGCAAGATCATCGTCGACACCTATGGCGGCGCCTCGCCGCACGGCGGCGGAGCGTTCTCGGGCAAGGACCCGACGAAGGTCGACCGTTCGGCGGCGTACATCACCCGCTATCTTGCCAAGAATGTCGTCGCCGCCGGGCTCGCCCGCCGCTGCACGATCCAGCTGAGCTATGCCATCGGCGTCGCCGAGCCGCTCAGCGTCTATGTCGACCTGCACGGTACCGGCAGCGTTCCCGAGGCAACGCTCGAGGCTGTGCTGCCCAAGCTGGTGCGCCTGACGCCGCGCGGCATCCGCATGCATCTCGGCCTCAACAAGCCGATCTACCAGCGCAGCGCTGCTTATGGCCATTTCGGCCGCCAGCCCGATACCGATGGCGGCTTCAGCTGGGAAAAGACCGATCTCGTTGAAAAGCTGAAGGCTGCCGTCGCCTGACAATGACGTGAATTTGCGGTAAACTACGGCCTTCCAGCTAGGGAGAACGCCGATGCACCGCGCCGTTTTTGCGCTACTCCTCGCCACCCCTACGATAGCCGCCGCGCCGGCCTTCAATCCGGCCGACACCGCCGCGATCTACAAGGCGGCGGGCTTTGCCATGAAGGGCAAGGCGGTCGTCGATTGTGCCGCCGCCGACCCCAATTGGCCGCGATCGAACTTCTTCATCGAAGCGATCGATCTCAGCGGTGACGGCAAGCCCGAAGCGGTGCTCAGCGAGGGCAATATTGCCTGTTATGGCCGCGACGAGACGGGCTTCACCATCCTCGCGCGCAATCCCGATGGCAGCTGGCGCAAGCTCGCCCAGAACACCGGCGGGATCATGCCGCTGAAAACCCGCCACAATGGCTGGCTCGATGTCGAATATGGCGGGCCCGGGATGCAGAAGCAGCCGGTCATGCGCTTCGACGGCAAGGTCTACAAATAGCGCCTTGCCGTCGCCGCCTATTCCGCCGCGATGGCGCGGGCCTGGTTGTACGAATAGGAAAATTCGGCGCCATCGAGGTCGATGACCGGGAATTCGTCACGTTCGCGCCAGTAATCCTGGCTGTGCTGCCATTCGCGCTTGTTGCCGCGCTGCGGCAGCTCGCCCTGGCCGCGCAGGATGTAGTTGGCATTGAAGTCATCGGTGTCGATCCAGCTCGACAACGGCATGTTATGGTCTTCGGGGCGCAGTTTCGGCACCACCGCGGTTGCGCCCTTGGCCTTCATGTGGGTGAGCAGCCGGCTGACGAAATGGCTGATCATGTCGGCGCGCAAGGTCCAGCTGGCGCGCAGATAGCCGAACACCCAGACCATGTTGGGCACGCCGGTGAACATCATGCCGCGATAGGTGACCGTCTTGCTGAAATCCAAGGGTTCGCCATCGATGCTGAACTTGATATCCCCGAGCACGCAGAGGTTGAAGCCGGTGGCGGCGACGATCATGTCGGCTTCGACCGTGGTGCCGTCCTTCATCGCCAGCCCGGTTTCGGTGAAGGTTTCGATCTCGCCGGTCACCGCGCCGGCCTTGCCTTCGCGGATGGCGGTGAACAGGTCGCCATCGGGAACGAACGCCAGCCGCTGCCGCCAGGGACGATAGCTCGGGGTGAAATGCTTCATGTCGAAGCCTTCGGGCAGCAGCGCCTGGACGCCGCCGATCAGTTCGGCGGCGACGACATCGGGTTCTTCGGCGCAGCGGCGGACGGTGACATCCTGGTCGAAATTGACCTTGCGGCGGACGATCTCGTGGATCCAGCTTTCATCGATCGCCAGTTGCCGCAGCATGTCGGCGGTTTCGTTGGCATTGCTTGCCGGGAAGAAATAGGTCGGCGAACGCTGCACCATCGTCACATGCGCCGCAGTCTTGGCCATTTCGGGGATCACCGTCGCGGCGGTGGCGCCCGATCCGATCAGGGCCACGCGCTTGCCGGTATAATCGGTGTTCTCATCCCATTCCTCGGTGTGGAGAATCGGGCCCTTGAAGCGGACCATCCCCGGCCAATCGGGCATGAAGCCCTGGCGGTGGCGGTAATAGCCCTGGCACATCCACAGGAAATTGGCTGTGAAGGTGCGGGTTTCGCCACCGGCGATGCGCGCCACCAGGGTCCAGGTCGCCGTCTCGCTCGACCAGCTGGCGGTTTCGATGCTGTGGCCATAGTGGAGATTGGGGCCGAGATCATTCTCGTCGATCATCTCGCCGAGATAGGCCTGGATTTCCTCGGCCGTGGCGATCGGCGGGCCGATCCATGGCTTGAAGTGAAAGCCGAAGGTGTAAAGGTCGCTGTCCGACCGGATGCCCGGAAACTTGTGGGTCAGCCAGGTGCCGCCATAGCTGCCCTCGCGCTCAAGCACGGCAAAGCTGGTGCCCGGCAGATTGTGCTTCAGGTGCCAGGCGGCGCTGAGGCCGGAGATGCCGGCGCCGACGACGAGCACATCGAAATGCTGGACACTTGCATCGGTATCGGCACGGGCCATGGTGGCAGCATCGGACATGACATTCTCCCCAATCGCATTTTGGCCGAGTCTAGCCTGGCGCACTGGCGTCGCCTTGATCGACATCAAACCCCGCATGCTTTCCAAATGCAATGCGCTGCGGCATGGCGGCGCGTGATGCTTACCGATCCCGCCACCACCCGCCGGCTTTATGGCCGCCGCACCGGCCACAAATTGCGCCAGGGCCAGGCCGCGTTGATGGAAGAACTGCTGCCGAAGTTAGTGCTGCCCGACTCGGGTCAGCTTGATTCGCGGCTGCTGTTCGGTGATGACCGACCGCTGTGGCTCGAAATCGGCTTTGGCCGCGGTGAACATATGGCCGCGCAGGCGCTCGCCAACCGGCAAGTCGGCATCATCGGCGCCGAACCCTTTCTCGATGGCGTCGTCGGCGCGCTGATCGAGGTCGATGCGCATGGCCTGTCGAACATCCGCATCCACAATGGCGATGCGCTCGATGTCATCGACCGGCTGCCCGATGCCAGCCTCGACCGCGTGTTCCTGCTGCATCCCGACCCCTGGCCGAAAACGCGCCATGCCAAGCGGCGGTTCGTCAATCCGGGGCCGCTGGCGATGCTGGCGCGGGTGCTGAAGCCCGGCGGCGAATTCCGCATCGGCACCGACCACCCGATCTATTGCCGCTGGGCGTTGATGCAGATGGGCAAATCGCCCGATTTTGAATGGCTGGCGGAAAACCCGCGCGATTTCCAGGTCGCCTCCGCCGACTGGCCGCAGACCCGCTACGAGGCCAAGGCGCGGCGGCTGGGCCATGAAGTCTGGTATTTCCGCTATCGCCGCCGCTGATGGCACGGCTGCTCGCCGCGTGGGAGCTCGGGCTGGCCAACGGCCATGTCGCGTGCCTGGCGCCAGTGGCGCGGGCGCTTGGCGAACGCCGCCACGAAAGCTGGCTGGCGGCGCGCGACGTGGTGACGCCGGCGGCGCTGGCCGATCGGCCGTTCGCGCGGGTGCTGCAAGCGCCGCTGTGGCTGCGGTCGCGCATAGTGGCGCCGACGCTAAGCTATGGCCAGGTCATCGCCGATGCCGGGTTCGCCGATGATGACGGGCTGATCGAACTGGTGCGCGCCTGGCTGGCGCTGTTCGATCTCGTGCAGCCGGCGGCGCTCTATGCCGACCACGCCCCGGCGGCGTTGCTGGCGGCGCATGTCGCGCGGTTGCCGGCGGCGCGGCTGGGTTCGGGCTTCACCTGCCCGCCGGCGCTGCGGCCGGGGCCGGCGCTGATGCCGTGGCGCGACGTGCCGGCGGCGCAGCGCGCTGGTGCCGATGCCGTGGCCGATCGCGTGGTGCGCGGCGTCTGCCGGTATTTCGGCGCGCCGGCGCTTGATGGCCTCGCCGAATTGCTCGCCACCGCGCCGGCGTTCCTCGCCAGCTGGCCCGAAATCAGCGGCGCGGCGCGCAGCGATGCAAGCCATTACGGCCCGCTCGGCGGGCTCGGCGCGCTGCCGCCGCCCGATTGGCCGCTGGCGCCGGGGCCGCGGCTGATGGTCTATCTGGCCTTCGATCATCCCGCCGCGGCCGGTCTGGCAAATGCGCTGGCGGCGCGCGGCTGGCCGGTGATCTGGGTGTCGGCAGTGCCGCCCGCCGCGTCGCTGCCGGCCAACATCCGGCACGAGGCGGAGCCGATCGACATCGCCATGGCGCTCCACGACGCGACGTTGTTCGTCGGTCGCGGCAGCCACGGCACCAGCCTTGCCGCGGTCCGCGCCGGCTGCTCGCAGCTGATGCTGCCCGAAACGGTGGAGGCGCGCACCAATGCACTGGCGCTCGCATCGCAGCGGCTCGGGCGCATCGCCCCGGCGTGGGATGCCGCGACGCTGGGCGCGCTGATCGATGCCATGGCGCGCGCCGATGCGCCCGAGCACGCGGCGGCCGCGGCGGCGGCGGCGCGCCATGCCGACTATGACCCGGTCGCCAGCGCCCGGCGGCTCGCTGCCGATCTGCTGGCGGCGCTGCGGCTTGATTGACCGTCGCGGCTTTGGGCTTTAGCGCTTGATGCCATGACGACAGCCTATCTCGATTTCGAAAAGCCGGTTGCCACCATCCAGGCGCGCGCCGCGGACTATCGCGCCGCCGGCGACGAGGCCGGTGCCAAGCACGCCGAAGGCGCGGCGCGGCGCCTGCTCGCGGAAACCTATGCGCGGCTCAGCCCGTGGCAGAAGACCCAGGTCGCCCGCCACCCGAGCCGGCCGCATTTCGGCGACATGGTCAAGGCGCTGGTCGAAGATTTCACGCCGCTGGCCGGCGACCGTGCCTTTGGCGAGGATTTCGCCATCATCGGCGGCCTTGGCCGGCTGCGCGGATCGGGCACCCCGGTGATGGTCATCGGCCATGAAAAGGGCAA
Source organism: Sphingomonadales bacterium (assembly GCA_038326915.1). Taxonomy (GTDB): domain Bacteria; phylum Pseudomonadota; class Alphaproteobacteria; order Sphingomonadales; family Sphingomonadaceae; genus Sandarakinorhabdus. The sequence continues at coordinate 1,782 of JBBQKM010000147.1, read as the reverse complement.
CGACACCGCGACGCGGGTGAAGCACAATTTCGGCATGGGGCGCCCCGAGGGCTATCGCAAGGCGATCCGCCTGATCGAGCTGGCCGGGCGGTTCAATGTGCCGATCGTCACCCTCGTCGATACCGCCGGCGCCTTTCCCGGCCTCGATGCCGAAGAACGCGGCCAGGCCGAAGCGATCGCGCGGGCGACAGAAGCGTGCTTGGCCGCGCCGGTGCCGCTGATCGCCGCGATCACCGGCGAGGGTGGTTCGGGTGGCGCCGTTGCGCTGGCGGCGGCCGATCGTGTCATCATGTTCGAACACGCCGTCTATGCGGTGATCTCGCCCGAAGGCTGCGCCAGCATCCTGTGGCGGACGGCGGACAAGACCAACAATCATGCCCCCGAAGCCGCCGAAGCGATGCGGGTCACCGCTGCCGATCTGAAAAAGCTGGGCGTGATCGACACCATCGTGTCCGAACCGCTGGGCGGCGCACACCGCGACCCGGCGGCGGCGATCGCATCGCTGACCATGGCGATCGCCAATGAATTGTCGCCGCTGCTCGGCCAGGACCCGGCGGCGCTGCGCAGGGCGCGGCGCAACAAGTTCGTCGAAATGGGGCGGCTGCTCTAGGCGATTGTGGGGGCGGGGGGTCTGCGGTGCCGAGAATTGTCCATGTCGCGGCGGCGGTGCTGATCGACAGCGCCGGCTATATCCTCGTTGCCCAGCGGCCCGAGGGCAAATCGCTCGCCGGCCTGTGGGAATTTCCGGGCGGCAAGCTCGAAACGGGGGAAACGCCCGAGGTGGCGCTGGTCCGCGAACTGCGCGAGGAGCTCGGCATCACCGTTACCGGGGCGCAGCTGCGGCCGCTGTGCTTTGTCAGCCACGCCTATCGCGAATTCCACCTCGTGATGATGGTCTATCTGTGCCGCGCCTGGCTTGGCGAGCCGCTGGGGTTCATCGACCAGCCGGTGCAATGGTGCACGCTGGACGAACTCGCAGGTTTGGCGATGCCGCCGGCCGATCGTCCGGTGCTGGCGGCGCTGGCCAAGGCGCTTGCCGGCTAACCGATGTGTTGCCGTCGCGTGACAGCGCGGCTATGGCCAAGCCGACCTGCACGGGGGCGCACCGCACATGAAAATTCTGGCCGGCAACGGCAATCCGGAACTGGCGCAGGCCATTGCCGATTATCTTGAACTGGAACTCACCAGCGCTTCGGTGCGGCGTTTTGCGGATGAGGAAATCTTCGTCGAAATCCACGAAAACGTCCGCGGCGAGGATGTTTTCGTCGTCCAGCCGACCGCGGCGCCGGCCAACGACAATCTGATGGAACTGCTGATCTGCATCGATGCCCTGCGCCGGGCCTCGGCGCGGCGCATCACCGCCGTCGTGCCCTATTTCGGCTATGCCCGGCAGGACCGAAAGCCGGGACCCCGCACGCCGATCTCGGCCAAGCTGGTCGCCAACATCATTACCACCGCTGGCGCCAATCGCGTGTTGTCGATGGATTTGCACGCCGGGCAAATCCAGGGCTTTTTCGATATTCCGACCGACAATTTGTGGGCCGCGCCGGTGATGGCGGCGGACATTCAGGCGCGCTTTCGCGGGCGCAAGCTGATGGTCGTGTCGCCCGACGTCGGCGGAGTGGTGCGCGCGCGCGGCCTGGCGAAACGGCTCGACAACGCGCCGCTGGCGATCGTCGACAAGCGCCGCGAGCGCGCTGGCGAATCCGAAGTGATGAACATCATTGGCGACGTCGAGGGCCATTGCTGCATCCTGATCGACGACATCGTCGATTCGGCGGG
>JBBQKM010000146.1:0-7183 GCA_038326915.1 Sphingomonadales bacterium | reverse complement strand
CCCACACCAGCGATTGCGGGCCGTCGATGACCGCGTCGGTGACTTCCTCGCCGCGGTGCGCCGGCAGGCAATGCAGGAAACTGGCGCCGGGATTGGCCTTGGCCATCAACGCCGCATTGACCTGGAAGGGCAGCATCGCGGTCAGCTTGTCCTTGCTGTCCTTTTGGCCCATCGACACCCAGGTGTCGGTGACGACGACATCGGCGCCCTCGACCGCGGCAGCGGCGGAACGGACCAGATCGATGCCGCCACCGCGCGCGCACGCCGTCGCCATCACCGCCGCATCGGGATCATAGCCGTGCGGCACGCCGAGGCGCAGGTCGAAACCCAGCACCGATGCCGCCTCGATCAGCGAATTGGCCATGTTGTTGCCATCGCCAAGATAGCTCCAGCAGCTGCCGGCGACGGGTTTTCCGGCGCGTTCCTCGTACGTCATTATGTCGGCAAGCACCTGGCACGGGTGGCTGATATCGGTCAGGCCGTTGATCACCGGCACGGTCGACGCATTGGCCAGCGCCTCCAGCGTGTCATGGGCGTTGGATCGCAGCATGATGGCATCGACCATGCGCGCCAGCACGCGCGCCGTATCGGCGACGGTTTCGCCGCGGCCGAGCTGGGTTTCACCCGCACTGGTGACGATGCTCGAACCGCCCAGTTGCCGGATCGCCATGTCGAAGCTGAAACGCGTGCGCGTGCTGGGCTTTTCAAAGACCATCGCCAGCACATGGCCGGCGAGCGGCGTATCGGCATCGGCCTTGCCTTTCGTCCAGCCGGCGCGCGCGGCCTTGCGCCGGTGCGCCTCGTCGAGGATCGCCCGCAGGGCCGGCGCCTTGACGCTGGCGAGATCGAGAAAATGCGGCATCGATTGTACCTGGCTCCCCTCCCGCGTGCGGGTGGGGTTGGGGGTGGGGGATTCTGCGGGGCAGGGAATGGCTTGGTGACCGAATCCCCACCCCCAAACCCCTCCCGCAAGCGGGAGGGGAGCAGGGGCTTACGCCGCCGCCGCCGGCTCATAGGCGCGCGCCGCGGCCGACAATTTGTCGACGCATTCGCGGATATGGTGTTCCTCGATGATCAGCGGCGGCAGCAGCCGGACAACATTGTCACCGGCGGCGACGAGCAGGATGCCGTGGCTGCGGGCGTGGGTGACGAAGGCGCGGCTGTCGGACTTCATTTTCAGCCCCATCATCAGCCCCATGCCGCGGACGCTGTCGAACAGATGGTCGTGGTTGGGGATCATCTGCTCCAGCGCAGCGCGCAACCGGGTCGCCATTTCGTTGACATGGGCGAGGAACGACGGCTCGGTGACGACATCGAGCACGGCTTCGCACGCCGCCATCGCCAGCGGATTGCCGCCATAGGTGCTGCCATGGGTGCCGACGACCATGCCCGACGCGGCATGTTCGGTGGCGAGGCAGGCGCCGACCGGGAAACCGCCGCCGATTCCCTTGGCAATCGCCATGATGTCGGGGGTGATGCCATATTGTTCATGGGCGAACAGCGTGCCGGTGCGGGCGACACCGCACTGGACTTCGTCGAGGATCAATAGAAGCCCGTGCTCGTCGCACAGGTCGCGCAGGCCCTTCAGGAACTCCTGGGTGGCCGGGCGGATGCCGCCTTCACCCTGGATCGGCTCGATCAAAATGCCGCCGATCGACGGATCGATGGCGGCCTTGACCGCGTCGAGATCACCGAACGGCAGGACATGGAACCAGTCGGGCAGGGGTTCGAAGCCCTTGCGCAGCTTTTCCTGGTCGGTTGCCGAGATGGTGGCGAGGGTGCGGCCATGAAAAGCGTTCGAAAAGGTGAGGATACGGTAGCGTTCGGGGTGGCCTGCGGCATAGTGATGGGCACGACACGTCTTGATCGAGCACTCAAGCGCTTCTGCCCCCGAATTGGTGAAAAACACCGTGTCGGCGAACGTCAGATCGACCAGACGCTGCGCCAGATGGGCCTGCGCCGGCACCTTGTACAGGTTCGACGTGTGCATCAGCGTCGCCGCCTGCTTCTGGATCGCGCCGACAAGGTGCGGATGGCTGTGGCCGAGCAGGTTCACCGCGATGCCGCTGGCGAAATCGAGCCATTCGCGGCCTTCCGCGTCGTAAAGATAGCAGCCATCCCCGCGCACCGGCTCGACCTCGCAACGGCCATAGACGGGCATCAGGGCGGTAATTGTCATCGTCTCTACTCCGTACGGCGTCTGTCGCGGACACCATCGACGCAAAAAGGCGGCCCTGAGTGACCGCCTCAACCCGCGATATAGCGACTTGTGATGGGCGTCTCAACCCCGATAGGGTGGCTGCATGTGCAACCGCTATCGCCTGCGTGCGCCGGCGTCGGCCATCGTCGCTGCGATGAGTGTCGACGAACTCGGCGAAATCAACCTGCCGCCGACCGAATTGTTCCCCAAACGCCCGGCGCTGGTGGTGCGCGGCGCGGGTGACAGCCGCGTTGCCGAGGTGATGTCGTGGGGATTTCCGCCGCCGGCCGCGGCCTCGGGCCCGGTGACCAATGTCCGCAACCTCGCCAGCCCGTTCTGGCGATCGGCGCTGGCCAATCCGGCGCGGCGCTGCCTGATCCCGGCGAGTGATTTTTGCGAATGGGAAGGCGAGAAGGGCGCCAAGATCGCACGCTGGTTCAGCGTGCCGTCGCAACCGGTGTTCGCCTTTGCTGGGCTGTGGCGGCCGGTTTCGGAGGATATGCTGGGGCCGACGGCCTGTTTTGCCATGCTGACCTGCGACCCCAATGCCATCGTCGCGCCCGTTCACCCCAAGGCGATGCCGGTGATCCTGCATCCCGAGGATTATGCGGGCTGGCTGGGGGCACCGCTGGCGGACGCCTTGCCGCTGGCGGCACCGTTCCCGTCGCAGTTGATGGCGGTGGAATAGGGCGGCGAAAAAGCCTTCGCCAGCCTGACGAAGGGGTTGCGCGGCTGCTATTCCGCCGTCACCCGCCGCCGAAATCGAGCGGCGGCTGCGTGTCGTCGTCACCCCGCGCCCCTTCCAATCCCGACAAGGTCAGCCCGAGCAGGCGGATCCCCAGCACCGCCGGCAGCAGCGATTGCAGCAATTCCCGCCCGATCTCGGCCAGCGCGGCGCGGTCGGCGATCGGCGACGGCAGGGTGCGCGATCGCGCGACGTTGCGAAAATCGGCATATTTGGCCTTCAGCGTCACGGTTCGGCCCTGCGCACCCGCCCGCGCGATCCGCGTCCACGCCGCGTCGATCACCGGTTCGAGCGCCATTGCCAGCTCGGCCGCATCGCTGAGGTCGGACGCGAACGTCCGCTCGGCGCCGACCGACTTCAGCGGCCGGTCGGGGCGCACCGGGCGGTCGTCCTCGCCATGCGCGGCGCGGTGGAAATAGCCCGCGCTGCTGCCGAAATGCCGCGTCAGCTCGTCGAGACTGCGGGCTTTCAGGTCGGCACCGGTCAGGATGCCAAGGCTTGCCATCCTCGCCGCCGTCACCGGCCCGACGCCGTGGAAGCGCTTGACCGGCAAGCCGGCGACAAACGCCGGCCCTTGCGCCGGGCGGATGACGCAAAGGCCGTCGGGTTTGTTCTGGTCCGATGCCAGTTTGGCGATGAACTTGTTGTACGATACCCCCGCAGACGCGGTCAGCTGGGTCTCCGCGCGGATGCGGGCGCGGATTTCGGCGGCGATGGCGGTGGCGGAACCGATGCCGCGGTGATCGACGGTGACATCGAGATAGGCCTCGTCGAGCGACAGCGGCTCGATCAGATCGGTGTAATCCGCAAAAATCGCCCGGATCTGCTGCGAAACGGCGCGATAGACATCGAAGCGTGGCGGCACAAACACCAGCGCCGGGCACCGCCGCAGCGCTGTCACCGATGCCATTGCCGATCGCACGCCATGGCTGCGCGCCTCATAACTCGCTGCGGCCACCACGCCGCGCGGCTGGGCGCTGCCGACGGCCAGCGGGCGGCCGCGCAAGGCCGGGTCGTCGCGCTGTTCGACTGACGCATAGAATGCGTCCATGTCGATGTGGATGATCTTGCGGTCGGTCACGGCGGTGCTTTCACCGCCCGTGATAGCCCTTACAGGCAGCGTTTGTAATGCTGGCACGACACCGGTTTGGCCGGGGGCAGCAGTTCCGGCGGCGGGCCAGGGGGCGGTGCAGGGGGCGTGGTGGCCATCGCACCGACCACCGGCACCGCCACCGCAGGGCTTTCCGGCATCGCGACGGCGGCTGGCGCCGCGGGCGGCGCCGCGATGGCCGCGAACACCGGTTCACCGCGCGCATCGCGTGGCACGTCGGCGCCGGTTTGCGCCTGCGGTCCCGGCCCGCCGGCGCAGCCTGCCAGCGCCAGCAGCGCCGCCAGCGCAACCGGCCGCATCAGAACCGCGCCCCGACCGAGATGAATCCGCCGCCGGTGTCGCCGGCGACCGAGACGCGGACATTCTCGTTGAGGCGTTTGGTGAGAAGGAAAGCCGATCCTTCGCCGATCGCTGCCCCGGCAACGACATCATACCAATGGTGATGCTTGCTCTGCACCCGCGCGAAACCGACCGTTGCGGCGAGGATTTCGAACGGCAGCCCGGTGCGCCAGCCATAGCGCGCGTGCAGATAGCCAGCACCGGCGAACGCCACCGAGGTGTGGCCCGATGGAAAACTGTGGCTGCCGCCATTGGGGCGGGTCGAATCGATGCTGTATTTCAGCGCTTCGGTGGCGATGATGGTGACGGCGCCGGTCTCTGCGAGTTGGACAAAGCCGTTATGATCCTCGCGCGCCAGGGTGATGACTCCGGCGGTGACCGGGATGCCGATCGCCATGACATCGGCATAATCCGACCAGAATTTGTCGCTGGCAGCGGCCGGCGTGGCAGCGGCGAGGGTGGCGACACTGGCGGCGACGATAAAACAACGCATAAAAACAGGCTCCCGGCAGGACAGCGACGGGCGTAGCGGCTGCGGTCGTCACCGCATAGTTACGGCGGGGTAATGCCGAGTAGGGCAAACACCCGGGCATGGCTGGCCACCAGCAGCGCCAGTGCCACCATCAGCGCGGCCAGGCTGATCACCAGCACCGCGCCGGCGACCATGTCCTTGATCGCCTTGACTTCGGGATGAAGCCCCGGGTGGAGCAGGTCGATCGCCGCCTCGATCGCGGCGTTGACCAGTTCGAGCGCGATGACAACGGCGATGACGACCGCGACCAGCGCCCACCAGACCGGCGCCGGGCGCAGCACAAGCAGCGCCACGATGGCGAAAATGGCAAAAATGAAATGGGTACGCAGGCTGCGTTCGCGGCGCCATCCGGCAGCGATCCCTGCCAATGCAAATCCGAGCCGTTCGGTGAAGGGGCGGTTCTTCATGACCGCATCAACTCCTGCTCGGCACCGCTGCTGGTGCGGTGGTGATCCCTACGGGAATCGAACCCGTGTTTTCGCCGTGAAAGGGCGACGTCCTAGACCGCTAGACGAAGGGACCAGCGGGAGAGGGGCTGCTAAAGGCGCAGCGTTGCGGCGTCAAGCCTTTGGTTGTGGCCCCGCACGAATGTCGCATGCGGTTTGGGGTGCCTGCTTGCCACATGTCACCCCGGCGAAGGCCGGGGGCCATGAACCACGCCTGTAGATTATCGAGCGCACATGCGTTCACAGCCGTGATTTATGGGCCCCGGCCTTCGCCGGGGTGACAGTGAAATACCGGGATACTGCCCGATCGCGGCCCCGAATCACGCCCAGGCGATGTCGTCGATCTCGATTTCGGCGCTGGGTTCGCCCTTCCAGTCGTCGCGCTTGATCCGGCCGGCGATGTAAAAGGCCCGGCCGCGCGCCCCGGCGAGCGCCGCGCCCAGCGCGGTATCGGCCTGGCGAAACGCAATCGCCTTGCAGCGGGCACCATCGGCGCCCGAAAGCATCAATTTCACATGATGTTCGCCGACGATCCGGCAATCGACCGCGACCCACGGCCCCGACGCGACGCGCGGCGCCGACCAGCCCTGGCCATAGGGGCCAGCGACATCGAGCGTTTCGACCAGCGCCAGGCACACGCCGCGCGGCGCCACCGCCGCATCGCAGTGCAGCGCCCGATCACCGGCAGCGCTGTCGACCGCACCCGACAGCCGATCGTTGAGGAACGCCGCCAGCGCATCGACCTTGTCCCCCGCCACGGTTAGCCCCGCCGCCATGGCGTGCCCGCCACCGGCGATCAGCAGGCCATGGTCCTTGGCGGCCAGCACGGCGGCGCCCAGATCGACACCCGGCATCGACCGGCCCGATCCCTTGCCGGTGCCATCGTCCTGGATGGCGATGACAATCGCTGGCCGGTGCAGGCGTTCCTTGATGCGCGAGGCGACGATGCCGATGACGCCGGGGTGCCAGCCGGTGCCGGCGATGACCGCCACCGCCATGTTGCTCTCGCGGTCGGTCAGCGCCAGCGCGGCTTCGGTCACCTCGGCCTCGATGCTGCGGCGCTCGACATTGAGGCGATCAAGCTCCTGCGCCAGCGCCAGCGCCTCTGCGGGGTCGTCGGTCGTCAGCAGCCGCACACCGAGATCGGACTTGCCGACGCGGCCACCGGCGTTGACGCGCGGCCCCAGCGCAAAGCCGAGATCGCGGGCCTGCGGCGCGCGCAGCACGCCGGCAACATCGAGCAGCGCCGAAATGCCGGGGTTGCGGCGGTTGCGCATGACCTTGAGCCCTTGGGTCACAAAGGCCCGGTTCAGCCCGGTCAACGGCACCACATCGGCAACGGTGCCGAGCGCGACGATGTCGAGCAATTCCGTGAGCTTGGGTTCGGGTTTTGAAGCGAACTTGCCCTGTTGGCGCAGCAACCGGTTGAGCGCCACGGCGAGCAAAAAGGCAACGCCGACGGCAGCCAGATGGCCATGCGCCGCGGCCGTGTCGCTTTCATCGAGCCGGTTGGGGTTGACGAGCGCATGGGCGACGGGAAGCGCGGTTGCCGCCTTGTGGTGATCGACCACGATAACATCGAGCCCCGCCGCCCGTGCTGCCGCCAGCGCCTCGAAGCCCTGCGTACCGCAATCGACGGTTATGACCAGGTCGGCACCGGCGTGCTTCAGCGCCACCAGCGCGTCGGCGGACGGGCCATAGCCTTCGAGCAGTCGGTCGGGAATATAATGGCCGACGGTCGCCCCGACCTGGCGCAGATAGCGGATGAGGACTGCGGCCGAAGTCGCTCCATCGACATCATAATCGCCAT
>JBBQKM010000145.1:0-7192 GCA_038326915.1 Sphingomonadales bacterium | reverse complement strand
TGAAATGCGTCTGGCCGATCGTGGAGGCGTGCAGCGTGGCGAAATGATAGCCCTCGCCATAGGTGTCGAGCGCGAATTTCCAGTTGGATTTTGCGCGCATCTCGCCGGCCTTGACGGGTTCGGCGCGGGCAAGCTCGAGCTGCGCCAGTTCGGGTGCAAAGCTTTCGAGATGATCCGCGATCGCCACCGGGGTCGCGCCGGCGCGCGGCTGGACGAAGATCAGCCCATGCCATTCGGCGCATGGCACCGGGACAAGGCCGAGATCGGCCTTGTCGTGCCCCTCGAACCCACGCGCGCCGGGCATGGCGATAAGCGCACCGGCAAGATCGAAGGTCCAGGCATGGAACGGGCAGGTCAGGCGCATCGAGGGCGTGCAATCGGTGGCGAGTTTGGCGCCGCGATGCGTGCACATGTTGAGGAAAGCGCGCGCCACGCCATCACGCCCGCGCAGGATGACGATCGGTACGCCGGTATCTTCGAACAGGATGCGGTCGCCGGGGTTGGGCATGTCGCCCGACAACCCCGCGACCAGCGGGATGTCGCCCCTGAACAGATGGCGCAGCTCCGCCGAAAACCGCGCCGGATCGGTATAGGTGCCGGCGCGGTTGACGAAGGGCGCCGGTGCCATGTCGGTGGTGCCCGCGGCGGCGTGCGCGGCCGATCGGCGCTGGATGTCGCGTGCCTGCTGGCGGCGGCGGGCGGCCCAGTTGAGCCCCGGATCGGCATCGGCCATCAGAGCTCTCCCGCGAGATATTTGTCGAGCGTCGCGTGGAAATGCCGGATGCGGCTTTCCTGGTAATTGCCGAGCTCCACCCGGTCGTTGGCAGACGATCTCAGGCCCTGCTGGACATAGGGCAGATTGGCCATGTCCTGATCGAAAACGCTGCCCAGCGCGCCCCATTCGGTGACGGTGGCCCAGGGTTCATCCTCACCCAGAAAGCGCATTTCGACGGCGCGCGGCCGCGGTCCGCCGGCGGGTTTGCGGAACAGCAGCCGCACCTCCATCAAGGTCGCATCCTGGTCGGGCCACGGCCGCCAACGGTACATGATGTTGGGGCCATAGCCGCCCCACGGCGCGATGTTAGGAAAGACATTATATGTCCAGGCGTCCAGAACCTCGGTGTCGGTGGCGTCGGCGGCATCATAGCCAAGCGCTGTCAGGTTCTCGGCGCGGTTGTTGTCGGCCAGCCCCGATCGCGCCGTCTGGCCGGGGGCGAGCTGCATCGGCTCCATGCCCTTCATGCGTGAACCGGCGGCAAACGCCTCCACCGTCGCCGCATCGGTCAGCCCCTGTTCGGCAAGGTGTGGCGACAGCACGCCAAAGGGGGTAAGCGCCAGGTTCACATGGTCGCCCCACAGCGAATAACGGGTGTTGGCGTCGCCAGTAAAGGCCAGGATCTGCGGATGGGTGATGACGCTGTGCCACGCCTCCATGAAGGCTTCGCTGACGGCCTTCCAATTGGCCTTGATGACCTTGCCGACCCATAGCCCGGTGTACATCTCGTCCATCCGCCAGCGTTCGAACTGGGCAGGCAGCGGCGCCAGATAGTCGAGCAGCGGCGGCGCCGCGCCATCCCAGTTGACGAACCAATAGCCGCCGAACTGTTCGCAGCGGACCTGCGGCAGCGCCATGCGATCGGCGGCAAGATGCGGGAAATCCCATTGGCAGGGAATGCGTTTCAGCCCGCCATCGAGGTGCCAGGTGAAACCGTGGAACGGGCATTCGAGCTCCTGCGCCGGGCCCGATTCGGTGCGCAGCAGCCGGCCGCGGTGCAGACAGACATTCCAGAATGCCTTGACCGACAGATCGGGCTGGCGAACCAGCAGCACCGATTTGCCGAGGTTGGCATAGACGACGGTATCGCCGGCATCGGGGAATTCATCGTCGCGCGCCGCCATCTGCCAGACCCGCGGCCACATTTTTTCGGCCTCGGCCGCAAAGAAGCCCGGGTCGGTATAACGTTTCGCCGACAGCGGCGCGGAGCCGCGATCCTGCCAGCTGTCCTGCCGGTAGATATCGGGAACGGGGCGCGAATCGGCGTCGAACAGTTCGGGCACGCCGGGGCCGGGGCAGCGGGCGGGCGGTTGCAGCGCATCGCGATCGGCCATCGGCGCGTACTCCTTGGTCGGGAGCACTATAAGCCAACGCCAAGCCGCCCTGACCCGTCGTTTTGAGCAGCCCCAGGCAAAATGGGGTCTGGGGCCAAGGCCCCAGCCGCCGGAGGCGCCTTACGCGGCCCGCACCAACGTCCCGATGCCCCGCCGCGTGAAAATTTCCAGCAGCATCGCATGGCCGATCCGGCCATCGAGGATGACCGCCGCATCGACGCCGCCTTCGACCGCATGGACGCAGGTTTCGAGCTTGGGGATCATGCCGCCGGTGATCGTGCCATCGGCGACCAGCGCGGCAATGACAGCCGGGGTAAGATCGGATTGCAGGCTGCCATCCTTGCCGAGCACGCCGGCAACATCGGTGAGCAGGAAAAAGCGCGCCGCCCCCAGCGCCGCCGCGATGGCGCCGGCCATGGTATCGGCGTTGATGTTGTAGGTATGGCCATCGGCGCCGACACCGACCGGCGCGATCACCGGCACGATGCCGGCCGCGAGCAACGTGTGGATGATGGTCGTATCGACGGTTTCGGGTTCGCCGACAAAGCCGAGGTCGACAGCCTGTTCGATGGCGCTGTCGGGGTCGCGGGTGGTGCGCTGCACCTTCACGGCGCGCACCAGCCCGGCGTCCTTGCCCGAAATGCCCGCGGCGCGGCCACCGGCGCGTTCGATCCAGGCGACGAGTTCCTTGTTGATCGAGCCGGCGAGTACCATTTCGGCAACCTGGGCGGTTTCGGCGTCGGTGACGCGCAGGCCATCGACAAAGCGGCTTTCGATGCCCAGCCGTTTCAGCATGGCGCCGATCTGCGGGCCGCCGCCATGGACGACGACCGGCAGGATACCCACCGCCTTCAACAGCACGATATCCTCGGCGAAATCCTGCGCCAGCGCCGCGTCGCCCATGGCATGGCCGCCATATTTGACGACGAAGATCTTCCCCGCATAGCGTTGCAGATAGGGCAACGCCTCGATCAGCGTTTCCGTCTTGGCGAGCATTTCGGGATCGGGGGCGTGCGACATGGCGGGGTGTATAGGGGGCGCGGGCGGGGGAGGAAAGCGATGACCGCAGGCTATTCAGGCACGCCGCTGCGCAAGAAGCTGGGGGTGGTGCCGGGGCAGACGACCTGGCGGCTGGCGATGCCCGCGGCGATCGCCGACGAAATCGATGGCGACGCACCCCCCACGCTGCTGGCAGAGCCGGTTGCCGGTCTGGCAAGCGCGCACGTCTTTGCCATCGAGCGCGCGGTGATGGCCGAGGCGCTGGCGCGGCTGCGGCCGCTGCTGGCGCCGAACGGCATGGTCTGGCTGTCATGGCCCAAAAAGGCATCGAAAGTGCCGACCGACATCACCGAGGAAGTGATCCGCGCGGTCGCACTGCCGATGGGCTATGTCGATGTTAAGGTCTGCGCCGTCGATGCGGTGTGGTCGGGGCTGAAGCTGGTGATCCGGGTTTCGGAGCGAGGCTGAGCGCCAGCACGCCACCGACGGGCACCGCCGCCCATTGTGCGGTGAGATTCGCGAGCCGGTGGCGGATCGCCGCCAGCGTCGCCGCGTCGAGATCGAGTGGGGTATCGCCGCGCGCTTCGCAGGTGACGCGGTAGAGCGCGACGAATTCTCCATCGGGCACCGGCGCGCCGCTCCACGCCTCGGCCTGCACGGTTTCGACAAGGCGTTCGATGGCGCGGGCTTGCGCGTCATCGACCCCGGCGCGAAAGCCGCTGTCGCCGCCCGCCGCGATCCCGCCCAGAAACCCCAGGGTCGCGACCTCGGCCTCTACGGCGAAATGCACCATGTCATGCGGGATGATGCCCTGCTTGGGGCATTCGATGATCGCCGTCGCGCCATCGGCGGCGGTGATGTCGAGCCGGTCGAACTTGCCGGCACCCCGGGTAAAGCGCAGCTGCATGGCACCTAGCATGGCATGGCGCGATTCGGGGTCATCAGGGCCGGCGCTGATGCCGAGCTTGCGCCTGTCGGCGCGCTTGGCTGCGCCATGCGCTCTCGCGGCGCTACGCTGCCGCCTCGACGCGGTGCAGCGCGCACTGGCCCCAGATGTCGCTCAGCGCGCGGACGAGCCGGTCGATATCGTCGTCGCTGTGCACCGGGCCCGGCGTGATGCGCAGGCGTTCGGTGCCCACCGGCACTGTCGGATAGTTGATCGGCTGGACGTAGATGCCGTGGTTTTCCATCAGCCAGTCGCTGATCATCTTGGCCTTTTTGGCATCGCCGACCATGACCGGGATGATGTGGCTGGGGTTTTCCATCTGCGGAATGCCCATGGCGCGGAGCGCGGCGCGAACCTTGGCGACGCGTTCCTGCTGGCGCTTGCGCTCGAAGGGGCTGGCCTTGAGGTGGCGGACGCTGGCCAGCGCCCCGGCGGCGATCGCCGGCGGCAGCGCGGTGGTGAAGATGAAGCCCGAGGCAAAGCTGCGGACAAAATCGCACATCGCCTTCGAGCCGGCGATATAGCCGCCGACGACGCCGAACGCCTTGCCCAGCGTGCCTTCGATGACCGTCAACCGGTCCATCAGGCCTTCGCGTTCGGCAACGCCGCCACCGCGCGGCCCGTACATGCCAACGGCATGGACTTCGTCGATATAGGTCATGGCGCCGTGTTTTTCGGCGACTTCGATGATTTCCTTGATGGGGGCGATATCGCCATCCATCGAATAGACGCTTTCAAAGGCGACCAGCTTGGGGCGGCCGGGTTCTATCGACGCGAGCAGGCGGTCGAGATCCTCGACGTCGTTGTGCTTGAACTTCAGGCATTCGGCGCGGCTGTGGCGGATGCCTTCGATCATCGAGGCGTGGTTGAGCGCGTCCGAAAGCACGACGCAGTTCGGCAGCTTCGATGCCAGGGTGCCCAGCGCCGCCCAGTTCGAGACATAACCCGAGGTGAACAGCAGCGCGTCTTCCTTGTTGTGCAGGTCGGCGAGCTCGATTTCGAGCTGGCGATGCGCGTGCATGGTGCCCGAGATGTTGCGCGTGCCGCCGGCGCCGGCGCCCGACCGGTCGAGTTCCTCGTGCATCGCATCGATGACATCGGGGTGCTGGCCCATGCCGAGATAATCGTTGGAGCACCAGACGGTGACTTCCTGCGTGCCGTTTTCAAGGTGGCGGGTCGCGCGCGGGTAGGACCCGCGCTGGCGCTGCAGTTCGGCGAAGACGCGGTAGTTTCCGCGTTCCTTCAGGCCATCGAGCGCAGCCTGGAAGTGGGCTTCATAATCCATTGATATCTCCCCGAACCTTATTGCCCTGCGGTTTCAAGGGCTGCAAGCCCATTTGCACCAGGCGAAACGATTGATTCAGCACCGTGCGCGTCGGCCTTTTGGCGCGCCGGGGCTATACGGATGTTTGCGTGGTCGCTCATCGCCCAGCGGAACAGCGACGTATCCTGCCACGGCACGACAAGGAACCCATGTTCGATAAAGGCCAGCACGACGAGTGCAAAGGCCAGCGCATAGCCGGTCGCCAGCCCATCCTCGGCCTGCAGCGCGGCATTGCCGAGCCAGGCCGCGAGGATCGAGATCAGGCTGAGGCTGACGACGAAGAAGCCGCTGGCCGGCCTGATGCGGAAATAGCTGGCGAGATAGCGCATGTGCTCCGGCATCATTTCGGTCGAAAGATGCGGGACGCCGGCAAAGATGTTGAACTTTGCCGACAGTCGCATGACGAACAGCAGCACGAAGGTCAGCGTGGCGGTCTGGTTCGGGTTGTTCCAGGTGGCGGCGGCAATCACCAGCACGGTGGCAAACCTCGCCACCTCGTGGTGGATCAGCGTCGCCGCGGCAAGGCGGAAGCGCCGCCAGCCGCGCGCACCGGGCGGGCACGGGGCGCGATTCGGCCCGGTGACGAACCCCATCAGGAAGCTGAGTTCATGCCAGCCCCACAGCACCAGCGCACAGGCAAAGGCTGCATAGGCCGCGGCGCTGCCGGTCATCGGCGCGGTGGCGATGATTCCCGCCATTGCAAAGCCGCTCGCGACCGTCGCGCCGACAAGGCTCGCCGGCCAGGTTGTCGACGGCAGCCGGTCGAGCCACAGCACAAAGCCGGTGGCGACGAACCAGAGCACGGTCGCAAACAGCAAGGGCAAGGCGAGCGCGGACACGCGACTACCAGACCGGTTGCAGCCGGACGGTGGCAGGCAACGCGGTGTGTTCGACCGGCTGCAGGTACAGCCGGGCAAAGGTCAGGCCCGCGGCGAGCTTGAGCCCGACACGCTTCACCGCCGACAGCGCGCCACCCTGTTGCCGGGTCGCGTCGATACCGGCCGAGATCGAGCGCATCTTTTCGAGCAACGCCCGAAACTTCGGCGAATCGGTGTCGAGCGCGATCGGGAAGACCTGTCGGGTGATCAGCGTCGTGATGGAGAAGACCTTGAAATCATAGTCAGTCGGATTGATGCCGAAGGCGTCATAAAGCACCGGGCGGTTGTGGTCACGAACGTACATCGTCGCATAGACGGCCACGAGGAAAAAACGAATCCACAACTTGTTGTAACCCGACAGCAGCTTGGGATCGGCGCGCATCAACAGCGCGAACGCCTCGCCATGGCGGAACTCGTCGTTGCACCACGCCTCGAACCATTTGAAGATCGGGTGGAAGCGCATTTCGGGGTGCTGTTCGAAATGGCGGTGAATGGTGATGTAGCGGGCGTAGCCAATTTTTTCCGACAGATAGGTCGCGTAATAGATGAATTTCGGCCGGAAATAGGTGTATTTCTTGGTCTTGGTCAGAAAGCCCAGATCGATGCCGATGCCGGCGTCCTTCAGGCTGTCGTTGATGAAACCGGCGTGGCGCGATTCATCGCGTGCCATCAGCTTGAACAGCGCCTTGGCATCGGGGTTCGTCACCCGCCGGGCGATCTCGGAATAAAGGATGCAGCCCGAAAATTCCGACGTCATCGATGTCACCAGGAAATCGGTGAACTCGATGCGCAGCGCCGGCGGCAGGTTTTCGATGACCCCATCGAATTCTTCGGTGCGCTTGAAATGGCGCTTGTTGGGATCGGCGGTCATTTCGGCGATCAGCGCGTCCCATTCGCCGCGCACGGCCGACACGTCGATCCGGTCCATGGCGTCGA
>JBBQKM010000144.1:0-7218 GCA_038326915.1 Sphingomonadales bacterium | reverse complement strand
GATGATGTTGGCATCGGGGTCGACCATGTCGCGGATATGTGTCGCGGCTTCATCGACTTCCATCAGCCGCAGATCGTCGCCGCCGGTGATGTTGATGATGACACCCTTGGCACCGCGCATCGACACTTCGTCGAGCAGCGGGTTGGCGATGGCCTTTTCGGCCGCTTCGATGGCGCGACGTTCGCCGGTTGCTTCACCGGTGCCCATCATCGCCTTGCCCATTTCGGACATGACCGTGCGGATATCGGCGAAATCGAGGTTGATGAGGCCCGGCATGATCATCAGGTCGGTGATGCCGCGCACGCCCTGGTGGAGAACCTGGTCGGCCATCGCAAACGCCTCCTTGAAGGTCGTGTTGGCGTTGGCGATCAGGAACAGATTCTGGTTGGGGATGATGATGAGGGTGTCGACGACCTTTTGCAGCTCGGCGATGCCGTCTTCGGCGGCGCGCATGCGCTTCGAGCCTTCGAAGGTGAAGGGCTTGGTGACCACGCCGACGGTCAGGATGCCCTTTTCGCGGGCGGCGCGGGCGACGACGGGGGCAGCCCCGGTGCCGGTGCCGCCGCCCATGCCGGCGGCGATGAAGCACATGTGCGCGCCTTCGAGGCTCGATTCGAGCTGGTCGAGCGTTTCCTCGGCGGCGGCGCGACCGATTTCGGGGCGGGCGCCGGCGCCCAGCCCTTGCGTGATCTTCATGCCGAGCTGGATGCGCGTCGGCGCCTTGCTGCTGGCCAGCGATTGCGCGTCGGTATTGGCGACAATGAATTCAACGCCCTGCAGGTCGGCATTGATCATGTTTGTTACAGCGTTGCAGCCAGCGCCGCCGACGCCGATCACCGTGATCCGCGGCTTGAGCTCGGTCAATTCAGGCCGTTCGAATTCCAGCATCTCGTGTCTCCCCTTCGGCTAGGCATACTATATAAGGTATCGCGCACTTCCAAGCGGCATCACAAGCTGCCGCGCAATTTTTCGATCATGCTGACCAGACGGCCGCCACCCCCGCTGGGTTTAGGCGGTGCCGCCATGTGCCAGATATCGGGCACTTCCGCGGCGGCAAACAGCACCAGTCCGGCCAGTGTGGCGAACGCCGGGCCGCTTTGCGCCGGCGGCAGACCGGTCAATCCGCGCGGCCGGCCGATGCGGACGTTGCGGCCCAGCGATCCTTGCGCGAAATCGGCGATCGAGCGCAGTTCGGCGCCGCCGCCGGTCAGCACCAGTTGCCGCGCCTGCGGGCCGGTGAAGCCCAGTTCATCGAGCTTGACCTGGACTTCGCTGAACAACAGGTCGAGCCGGTGGCGGATGACCCCGATGATCTGCGCCTTGGGCACGCGCAGCGGTTCGGCCATCGTGTCGTCGCTCATCGGCGGAATCTCGACGGCGTCGTGATTGTCCTTGGGTGTCGCCATCGCCGAGCCGTCGAGCGCCTTCAACCGTTCGGCATGGCTGCGCCGCGTCGAAAAGGCAGCAGCGAGATCGTTGGTGATATCGTGCGCGCCCATCGGGATCGCCGCGACGCCGACGAGCATGCCGAAGCTGTGGACGGCGATCGTCGTCACCCCGGCGCCGATTTCGATCAGCGCGACACCAAGTTCGCGTTCCTCGCGTTCGAGCGTCGACAGGCTGGCGGCGAGCGGCGAGGCGACGAGGCTGCGCAAGCCCAGATGGGCGTTCTTGATGGCGCGGTCGAGGTTCTTCAAAGGCGGCGTGTCGGCGGTGACGACATGGATGTCCATGCCCAGCCGGTCGGCGTGGAAGCCGAGCGGGCTTTCGACGCCGGGCTGGCCATCAAGCGCATAGAGCGCCGGCTGGGCGTGGACGACGGTGCGGCCGCGCGGATCGATGCGGGCGCGGCCGGCCTCGCGCAGCAGCATCATGTCGGCGGCCGTGATGCTGGCGCCGGCAATGTCGATTTCGGCGGTGGCGACATCGCTGCCCAGATTCCCCGCCGAAATCGAGGCGTGGACGAATTCGACCTGGACGCCGGCGGCGCGTTCGGCCTGGTCCATGGCACCGCGGATCGCCGCCTCGGTCTTTTCGAAATCGGTGACGAGGCCGCGTTTCAGCCCGGCGCAGGGCTTTTGCCCAGTGCCGATGACCCGCGGTTCGCCGTCGGCGCCAACCAGCGCGATGAGCGCCGCGACTTTCGACGTGCCGACGTCGAGGACGGCGATGGTGCGTTCGGTGGCGCCCTTGGGCACGAGCGGGATCTTTGGTGCCATCAGATGGTTGTCGGCTTCTGGGCTTTGGCGGCCTTGGCCGCGGCTTCAAGGGCTTGCTGGACGGCGGGGCCGCCGACCGTCATCTGGCCGGGCAACCGCATGTCGAAGCGTTCGAAACGGCCGCCGAGCAATTTGTGATCGCCGCCATCGAGGCTGGCAAAGCGCTTGAATGCCGCGGTCGCCGCCGCCGGCGTGTCGGGCAGCGCCAGCGTCTCGCCGGTCTTGAACTTCACGTCCCAGCGCCGGCCGCCGACGAGCACCGCGGCATCGACCTTGTCCGAAAGCTGGGGCGCCGATGCCGTCAGCGTCAGCAATTCGCGCACCCGCAAATTGGCGCCGGGGCCGACAACGACGGGCAATTTGGCAAAGCGTTCGAGGCGGCGCGTCGTCAGCACCCGCCCGGTGACGTCGACCGCGGCAAAGCGCTGGTGGTGCTGCCACAGCGCCACCGGCTGGCGTTCGACGATGGTGATCGCCAGCGTATCGGGCAGACGCCGCGCGACACTCGCGTCGGCAACCCAAGGCAGCGCCAGCAGCCGCTCGCGGATCGCCGGCAGATCGGCGGCGAGCATGGCGTTGGTCGGCCCCGACAGCGCGGCATCATAAACCGCGAGTTTCGACATTTCGCGAGTGCCGGCAACCTCCACATGGCGGATTTCATAGCCGGCATCGGCCGTGTGGCGGACAAAGTCCTGCCAGTAACGCTGCGGAATCCCCATCAGGCTGGTGACGACGGCGGTGGCGAGCAGCACCAGGCCGCCGGCGGCGATCCCGACATTGCGGCGCAGCGCCGGCGCGCTGACCGGCAGCGCCAGCGTCGCCGGCGCGGGCTTGCGCGCCGCCGTCGGCTTGCGCCGTGGCGGTGCGGCGCCGCGTTTCAGTGCAACGGTGCTCATGCCCCCTCCAATGCACTATCGATAAGCTGCTGGACCAGCGCTTCATAGCTGATCCCGCGATATTTCGCCTGTTCGGGGACGAGGCTGAGTGGCGTCATCCCCGGCTGGGTGTTGACTTCGAGCAGGTAGAGCCCGGCCTCGCCGAATGCCGGGTCCCAGCGGAAATCCGATCGCGAGGTGCCACGGCAGCCAAGCGCGCGATGCGCGTCGAGCGCCATTTTCAGGCACGCCGCCTCGATTTCGGGCGGCAGTTCGGCGGGGCAGATGTGCAGCGTCAGCCCATCGGTATATTTGGAATCATAGTCGTAAAAGCCCTGGGTGGGCTGGAGTTCGGTCACCGCCAGCGCTGCGTCGCCGAGCACGGCCACGGTCAATTCCTTGCCGGCAATGAAGGGTTCGGCGAGCAGTTCGGCAAATTCCGCCCATGGCCCGGCGGCGTCGCGCGCGATCGGATTCCCATAGTTCGACGCATCGGTGACGATGGCAACGCCGACCGACGAGCCTTCGTTGACGGGCTTGAGCACATAGGGGCGCGGCAGCGGATCGCCGGCATGCAGGGTTTCGGACGCGACCACCCTGCCCGCCGGCATGCGGATGCCCTGCGGCACCAGGATGCGCTTGGTCAGTTCCTTGTCGATGGCGATGGCGGAGGTGGTGACGCCGCTATGGGTGTATTTGAGGCCGAGGATATCCATCAGCCCCTGGATGCTGCCGTCCTCCCCCGGCGTGCCGTGCAGCGCGTTGAACACCACATCGGGCGCGGCGGCGTTCAGCTCCGCGGCGACATTGCGATCCATGTCGATTTCGGTGACCTCATGGCCGAGCGTGCGGCAGGCGGCGGCGATGCCGCGCCCCGATGTCAGCGAGACTTCGCGTTCGGCGGACCAGCCACCCATGAGGACTGCGACTTTCATGCTTTCCCCACGCGCTGGATTTCCCATTCGAGATCGACGCCCGACTGCGCCTTGACGCGGGCGCGGACGTCCTCGCCCAGCGCCTCGATATCGGCGCTGGTGGCGTCGCCGGTGTTGATGAGGAAGTTGGTATGCTTTTCGCTGACCTGCGCGCCGCCGCGCCGGAGGCCCCGGCAACCGGCGGCATCGACCAAGGCCCAGGCCTTGTGCCCCGGCGGATTCTTGAAGGTCGACCCGCCGGTGCGGCTGCGCAGCGGCTGCGAGGCTTCGCGCTCAGCGGCGATGCGGTCCATTTCGGCGGTGATGGCGGCCTTGTCGCCGGGCCGGCCACGAAAGCTGGCGGCAACGACGATGGCGTCATCGGGCAGATCGGAATGGCGATAGCTGTAGCCGAGTGCCGGGGTTTCGATGACGCGCAATTCGCCCGACCGCAGCACGATTGTCGCTGCGACCAGCACATCGGCGGTTTCGCGCCCATAGGCGCCGGCGTTCATCCGCACCGCGCCGCCGACCGTGCCGGGGATGCCGCGCATGAATTCAAGGCCGGCGAGGCCATGGTCGCGCGCGGTGCTGGCGAGCAGGATGCCGGGCGTCCCCGCCGCGGCCTCGATGCTGTCACCGGTGACGCTGACGCCGGAAAAGCCCTTGCCGAGCCGCACGACGACGCCGGCGACGCCGCCATCGCGGACGATGAGATTGGACCCGAGGCCGAGCGGCTTGACCGGCACCGCCGGGTTTAGATCGCGCAGGAACGCCTGCAGATCCACGACATCGGCGGGTTCGAACAGCCATTCGGCGGCACCGCCCGATTTGAACCAGACCAGGGGCGCCAGCGCGGCCCCGGCGGTCAGCCGGCCACGCGCCTGCGGAGGCGCCACGGCGATCATCCGGCGCGCACCGCTGCGATGGCTGCCGCCAGCCCCGCCGCCCATTTGGTGATGTCGCCAGCGCCAAGGCAGACGACCATGTCGCCGGGCCGTGCATCGGCAGCGAGTTTCAGCGCCAGATCATCGGCACCGGTCACCGTCACCGCCGAACGATGCCCGGCGGCGAGCAGCCCGGCAGCCAGCGCCTCGGCATCGACACCTTCGATCGGCGCTTCACCGGCCGCATAGACCGGCGCGACATAGACGGCATCGGCATCGTTGAACGCCGCCTGGAACTCCGCCATCAGGTCGCGCAGCCGGGTGAAGCGGTGCGGCTGGACGACGGCGAGCACGCGCCCGGTGGCGCCTTCGCGCGCGGCGGCAAGCACGGCGCGGATTTCGACCGGGTGATGGCCGTAATCGTCGATGATGGTGACGCCGCCGGTCTCACCGACCTTGGTGAAGCGCCGCTTGACGCCGCCGAAGCGCGCAAAGCCGGTGCGGATCGCATCGTCGGAAATGCCGAGCTCGATCGCCACCGCCACCGCCGCCAGCGCATTCTGGACATTGTGGCGGCCGGGCATCGGCAGCATCAGGTCGGCGATCGTTCGTTCGCCATCGCGCAGGCGGACGATGACCGAGAAACGGTTGCCGCCCGGCACCGGCGTGACATTTTCGCCGCGGATATCGGCCGTCGCCGAAAAACCATAGGTCACGATGCGGCGGTCACCGACGCGCGGGATCAGCGCCTGGACCTCAGGATGGTCGATGCACAGGATGCCGGCGCCGTAAAAGGGCACGCCGTTGACGAACTGGCGAAATCCGTCGCGAACCTTGTCGAAATCGCCCCAGTGATCGAGATGTTCGGGGTCGATATTGGTGACGATGCCGATGGTACCGCCCAACCGCAGGAAACTGCCGTCGCTTTCATCGGCCTCAACGACCATCCATTCGCCCTCGCCAAGCCGCAGGAAGCTGCCGTCGCTTTCGTCGGCCTCCACCACCATCCATTCGCCCTCGCCCAGCCGGGCGTTCGAGCCATAGGTGTTGATGATGCCGCCGTTGATCACCGTCGGGTCGATGCCGCCGGCGTCGAGCAGCGCCGCCACCATCGATGTCGTCGTCGTCTTGCCGTGGGTGCCCGCAACGGCGACGCAGCTTTTCAGCCGCATCAGTTCGGCGAGCATTTCAGCGCGGCGCACGATCGGAATGCGCTTGGCGCGCGCCGCAACGACTTCGGGGTTGTCGGGCTTGATCGCGGTCGATGTCACCAGCACCGCGGCATTGGCGACATTGGCGGCATCCTGGCCGATGAAGACCGTGATGCCCTTGGCGCGCAAGCCAGCGATGACATAGCCTTCGGCGCTGTCGGACCCCTGCACGGCAAAGCCCAGATTGGCCATCACCTCGGCGATGCCCGACATGCCGATGCCGCCGATGCCGACGAAATGGATGACGCCGATATCGGTGCGAAAGCCGGGGCGGAGTCCAGAAGACAGATGCGGCAGGTTCATTTCGGGGATCCGGTGGCGATGACAAGGTCGGCGAGGCGCGCGGCGGCGTCGGGATGGCCGACCGAGCGTGCGCCGGCGGCTGCCGCAGCCAGCGCTTTCGGGTCTGCCAGCCAGCCGGTCAAGGCCTCCGCCAGGCGTTCCGGCGTGAATTGCGGCTGCGGCATCACGATGGCGCCACCCGCCGCGGCGAGGCCGTTGGCATTGTCGGTCTGGTGGTCGTCGGTGGCGATCGGCAGCGGCACCAGGATCGCCGGGCGACCGGCGACGGCAAGCTCGGCCACTGTCGAGGCGCCCGAGCGGGCGACGACGATATGGGCGCGCGCAATCTCGGCTGGCAGATCGGTGAAATAGGCGCGGATATCGGCGGTGACGCCGGCGGCGCGATAGGCCTCTGCCATCATCGGCGCATCCTCGTCCCGCCCCTGGTGGGTGACATCGAGCCGCGCGCGCAGCGTTTCGGGCAGCAGCGCGACAGCGGCGGGGACAACGCGGTTAAGGATGGCAGCGCCCTGGCTGCCGCCAGTGACGAGCAGGCGCAGCCGCGGACTGTCGGCATCGAACGGCACGGCGCGCGCGGCGATCACCTCGGCGCGCACGGGGTTGCCGGTCAGCACCGTCCGTGCCGCCCAGCCGGCATCGAGGCGCCGGACATTGGCATAGCTGGTGGCGATGCGTGCGACGCGGGGGCTGAGGAAGCGATTGACGCGGCCGAGCACGGCATTCTGTTCATGGACCAGGCTGGGCAGCCGCAACGACAGCGCCGCGAGCAGCGACGGCAGCGCCGGATAGCCGCCGAAACCGATGACGGC
>JBBQKM010000143.1:0-7246 GCA_038326915.1 Sphingomonadales bacterium | reverse complement strand
TGTTACCGATCAGATCGGCGCTGGTGAAATCCGAATCCTGGTTGGTGAAGCTGCGGACGGCGCGATAGGCACCGATCAGCGTCACGTCGAAGGCACCGACGTTCCAATCGGCCTGCGCCGAAGCACCGTAATTTTCGATCTTGTTCTCGGAATCGAAATTGGTCGTGCTGGTCAGTGCCAGCGGGTTGTTCGAATCGATCTTGCCGCCCAGTGCGCGGACCGCGCCGCCGGTCGGGCCATCGACGATATTGACGACTGCGCAGCAATTTTCGTCGATCTTGTCATAGTCGGCGATGAAGCGGATCTTGAGATCGTCGCTCGGCTTGAACAGCAGCTGGCCGCGCACGCCCCAGCGGTCGCGCTCGTTGAATTCCGAACCCGATGCGAGGTCGGTGGCATAGCCATCGCGCTTGTTGATGTTGCCGGCGAGGCTGAAGGCGATCTTGTCGGTGATCGGCCCGCTGATGCTGGCCCGGCCGATGATGGCGTTGTAGTTGCCATAGGAAAGTTCGGCCGAACCGCCGAAATCGAACTGCGGCTCACGCGTGACAATCGAGATGATGCCAGCGCTGGCGTTCTTGCCGAACAGGGTCGACTGCGGACCGCGCAGCACTTCGATGCGATCGACGTTGGGCAGATCGCCGATCTGTGCGGCCGAGCGCGAACGGTAGACGCCGTCGATGAACACACCGACCGAAGGTTCGATACCCGGGTTGTTGGCGCCGTTGCCAAAGCCGCGGATGATGAAATTCGTGTTGGCCGAGCTTTGCAGCTGCGAAACGCGCAGGCTGGGCACCAGGGTCTGCAGATCGATCAGATCGCGGACCTGCGAGCGTTCGATCGAGGCACCGGTGGTGACGGCAACGGAGATCGGCGTGTCCTGCAGCGTGGCGGCGCGCTTCGACGCGGTAACGACGATGATGCTTTCATCGTCTTCGGCGGCGGCAACATCGGCGGGTGCGGCCGGGGCGGCTGTCTGGGCGGCGGCAGTGGTGGCAAAACCGGTAATGGCAATGGACGCAAGCAAGCCCGCCTTGAACGCGGGGGTACGGAACAGCATTGAAAAACCTTCCCAAGGAGATTGGTTGGATGGAATGTCGCAGTGAACCTGCGAACGGGTACGAAACGACGGGCATCCGGGTGGACGCAACGCGCTACGACTGGCGCGCAATTGCATGAGATTCGGCAATGGCACAACACTCGGTCAACATTCGCCCGCGCGTCACGGCGCAGGTGCGGCACTTGAGCCACAGTTTATGAATGACTTGGGGCTGCCGCTGCCCTATCGCCGCACGGTGCCAGGGCGGTTGGCGGCAGCAAAGGGTGCAGGCCTTGCATGATTTCGACTGGGTGCTGGAAACGCCGCGGCTGACGGTCAGGCCGATGCGCATTTCCGACGCCGACGATTATCACCGCATTCGCGGGCTGATGCCGTTCGACCCGCAAAGCCGCAACCTCGATGAAAGCCGCGCGCTGGTGGCGGCCATGGTCACCAGGCCGGCGATCGACGCCGAAGGCTGGGGGCAATTTGCCATTATCGAGCGGGCGAGTGGCGTGCTGGTAGGTGACCTCGGCGTCAATTTCGACACGCCGCGAGCGCGCCAGGCCGAGCTCGGCTTTGCCATCGATCCGGTGCGGCGCCGGCAGGGGCTGGCAACCGAGGCGGCCGGTGCGATGGTCGACGCGCTGTTTCGCAGCGGCCGCACCCGGGTGACGGCGCTGACAGATGCGCGCAACACCGCGGCGCAGCGCCTGCTGGCACAGCTGCGGTTCCGGATCGAAGGGCGCTTTGTCCACAGCTGGCAGGATGGCGACGCCTGGTTCGATGAACTCGCCTATGCGCGGCTCGCCAGCGAATAGCCGGGCGACCAGCACTGGCGATATCGGCGGTTTGACCCGCGGCGCTTGGCCGCTAGCATCGCCGTGATGACCATGATTTCCGATGCCGCCGTTGCCGCCCTGCTGTCGCGGGTGGCCGATGCTGTCGGCATCGTGCAGGTGACCCCGCTGTCGGGCGGTGCTGCCTCGGCGACCTATGCGGTCGATGCGACGCGGGGTGGCGAACCCTGGCCGCTGATTTTGCAATGTGCCGCCGCGGGCGAGGTGGCCGCCGGCAGCCTGCCCAAGGCCGACCAAGCGGCACTGCAGATGCTCGCGGGGCGGCATGGTATCCCGGTGGCGGCGATCGTCGCTGTGTTGATGCCCGATGACGGGCTGGGCGCCGGCTTTGTGATGGAGCGCATCGCTGGCGAAGCGCTGGCGCCGAAATGGCTGAAACTGCCGGCCTATGCAGCTGCGCGGGCCGCGATGACCCACCAATGCGCTGAAGTCCTGGCCCGGCTGCATGCGATCCCGCTGGCCGAAGTTGTCGATCTGGCGTTGCCCAACGGCAGCACCGAGGCGGCGCGGGCGCGGATGTTCGAACATTATCGCAGTTTTGGCGTCGACTCGCCGGTGTTCGACCTGGCCTTTGCCTGGCTTGCCGAGCGCTGCGGCGATGCGGCGCCGGCGGCGATTGTCCATGGCGATTTCCGCAGCGGCAACTTTATCGTCGATGAAAGCGGCCTCGCCGCGGTGCTCGATTGGGAACTGGCGCATCTGGGGGAGGGGGCGGAAGACCTTGGCTGGCTGTGCGCCAACGCCTGGCGCTTTGGTGTCTGGCAGAATCCGGTCGGCGGTTTCGGCCAGCGCGAGGCGCTTTACGAGGCCTATGCCGCCGCGGGCGGCAAGCGCATCGACCAGGCACGGGCGCATATGTGGGAAGTCTGGGGCACGCTGCGCTGGGGGCTGTCGTGCCTGCAACTGGGCCACGACCATGTCAGCGGGCGGGTCAAGTCGGTCGAGCGGGCCGCGATCGGCCGCCGCACGTCGGAAGTCGAGCTCGACCTGCTGCATTTGATCAAGTTTGGAGACATTTGATGGCCGAACAGATCGAGGCGCTGGCACTGGTCGAAGCCGTGGCGCAGTTCATCAGCGAGATCGAAGGCCGGTTGAGCGGCCGCGAGGCGTTCCATGCCAAGGTCGCCGCCAATGCGCTGGGGATCGTCGCGCGCGAACTGGCGCAGCAACCGCGCCAGGTGGAGGCGGCGGCGCTGTCGAATTTCCTCGGCCATGCGGCGGGTGTCGATGCGGTGCGCGCCGAAATCTGCGGGCGATTGCGCGGTGGGCAACTCACTCCGGAGACGCCGGGGCTGCTCGAAGCGCTGCTGACGGCGACGCTGGCCAAGGTGGCGGTCGACAATCCGCGCTATTCGACGTTCCGCCGGCTATCCGGCAACGGCAAGTGATGACCCGGCGGACGGTGCTGGCGGGTGCGGCTGCGCTGGTGGCGGGGCCGGGATTTGCGCGCCCGGGGACCGAATTGCCCGGGATTCACTTCATTCCCGACCGTGAAGCGCTGGTTCCGGTGCCCGGCGGGCGCTGCTATGTGCGGGTGAATGGCGACCTGAAAGGCCCGAAACCGCCGCTGGTCATGCTCCATGGCGGCCCCGGCAGTTCGCACTGGTACTATCTCAACGCCACGGCGCTGGCCGGGGAACGGGCGATCATCCTCTATGACCAGCTCGATTCCGGGCGATCCGATACGCCCGGCGATCCGGCGAACTGGCAGATCCCGCGCTTTCTCGACGAACTCGACGCCATTAGCGCGCATTTCGGTATCGCGCGCTGGCATGTTCTGGGCGGCAGCTGGGGTGGAACCGTGGCGCTGGAATATGGTGCGCGACAGTTTTCGGCGGCGCCGGACACGCTCGCCAGCCTGATCCTGCAGTCGCCGCTGGTGTCGACGCCGCTGTGGCTGCGCGATGCGGCCCGTCTGAAGCGCGCCATGCCGCCGAAAATCCGCGATCTGCTCGACCGTTGTGACGTTGCCGGCGCGGTGCCGCAGGCGGAATGCGATGCGGCAACCAATGCCTTTTATGCTCGCCATGTCCATCTTGCCGAGCCGACAGCGGCAATTGCGGCCTACAAGGCGGCTTTGCCGCGCAGTTTTAGCGCCGATATCTACAATCACATGTGGGGCAGGGCGGAATTCACCGCGACCGGCACGCTGAAAACCTATGATGGCACGCCATTGCTGCGCAAATTGGTCGCCGATCGCACGCTTTTCGTCGCTGGCGAGCATGACGAGGCCATTCCGACGACGGTTGCCGGCTTCGCGCGTGCCGTGCCGGGCGGCGCTGCGTTCCACGAAATCCCCGATGCCGCGCATTCGGTGATGAACGACAACCCGGCCGCCTATCTCGCCGTGCTGCGGCCCTGGCTGGCGGCGCACGACTGAGCGTCAGCGTTTCGGCACAAATCCCGTGGTTTGCGACCAATACATGTCGATATCGGGGTAATGGCATTCATCGGTCGCCGGATTGTCGGTGCCGATGGCGAGAAATACTGCCGGTTCGCCGCTGCGGTTCTGCAGGTGGTGACCGTTCGGATCGCCGGCGCGGAACGTCGCGATGTCGCCGGGCTGCAGGATCGTCTCGCCATCCTCCTCGACCAGCACTGCCTCGCCGGCCAGCATCACCACCATCTCGTCCTCTGCGGTATGCCAGTGGCGCTGGCTCGACCAGCCGCCGGGGGCCAGCGTCACCAGATTGGCGCCGAACTGGATCAGCCCGCCGCCTTGCGCGATCCGGCGCCAGCAGCGGCCGGCGACGGCGTCGCGATAGGGTGGCAGATAGCCCGAACCGGAATTGACCGGCAGTGCGCCGGGTTCGATCTTCGGCATCAATGGCGTTCGATGACCACCGGCAGCTGGCGATAGCCGTGGACGAACGCCTGGGCGACATATTCGGGTTCGCCGGTCACCCGCACCGTCATCCGGCGCTTCAGCATTTCCTCAATCAGGATCTGGATCTGCAGTTCCGCCAGCCGGGCGCCGACACAGCGGTGGACGCCGAAACCGAACGCCAGGTGGCGCCGCGCATTGGGGCGTTCGATGTTGAGCCGTTCGGCATCGGGGAACACGCTTTCGTCGCGATTGCCCGAGATATACCACATCACGACCTTGTCGCCCTTGGCCATCTTGTGGCCGTTGAGCTCGGTATCCTCGAGACAGGTGCGCCGCATGTGCGACAACGGCGTCTGCCAGCGGATGATTTCGGGTACGGCGGCGGGGATCTTCGTCGGATCGGCGATCAATTTCGCCCATTCACCCGGATATTGATGAAAGGCGTGCACCATTCCCGACATCGAATTGCGCGTCGTATCGTTGCCGCCGACGATGAGCAGGATGAGATTGCCCATCCGTTCGTTGAATTCCATGTCGCCCATCGATCCCGAATGCGCCATTAGCGACACCAGGTCGGCGGTCGGCGGCAGCGCCTTGCGCTCGGCAAACAGCCGGTCGAAATAATTGGTCATGTCGACAAGGTGCTGCTGGCGGATGTCCTTGGTGGCCGGGTTCAGCGCCGCTTCGATATCACCGCCCCAATCGGACCATAGCGTCAATTTGCGCCGGTCTTCCCAGGGAAAATCGAACAGGATCGCGAGCATCTGCGTCGTCAGTTCGATCGAAACCGTATCGACCCAATCGAACTCGGTATCGAACGGCAGCGTGTCGAGCAGTTCGCATGTCCTCTGGCGCACGCTTTCCGCCATGCGGGCAATCTCGGACGGGCCGAAACTCGGCGTGATGACACGGCGCTGCTCGCCATGTTTCGGGCGGTCCATGGCGATGAACTGCACGAGATTATACTCGCCGAGCATGTCGACGACGGTGATGCCGCCAAAGACGCTGCTCGATGAAAAAATGTCCGGCCGCGCCTCGACTGCCTGGATGTCGGCATGGGCACAGATCGACCAATAGGGGCCGAACGGGCTGTTGGCGGTATAATGTACCGGATCCTCGGCGCGCAGCCGCGCAAACCAGGGCCGCCAGCTGTCGTTGGCGTAGATCGCAGGGTCGGTCACATCGATATCGCGCAGCGGCGTTGTCTCGGCCGGGTCCTGCGCGCGCAATTGCGTCGCCATTTGCCTGTCTCCCCAAGAAAATGCGCCGGTCGTTTCGCCAGCTTTGTTGCGATGCTAACCTTGAAATCCATACGATGCGAGTCTGTCTAAAATGCGCACTATCGACCGGACGATCGACCCGACTGCCGATCAGGTGCGGGCGCTGCGCGATCAGGGCAGCGACGGCCCGGTGGTGATGCTCAACCTGTTGAAATTCCGCGATGTCGCACGCTATCCCGATGACGCCGGCGTGGCGCCGTGCAGCGGCGCGGAGGCCTATCAGCGCTATCAGCACGCCTTCACCGTCACCGTCGGCGCTATCAGCCAGGCCGAGGTGCTCTACGATGGCCCGGTCGAACAGGTCTTCATTGGCATCGCCGGCACGCCCGAGACCGATTGGGACAAGGTGCTGATCGTTCGCTACCCCACACGCGGCCATTTCCTCGCGATGATGGCCGATGCCGCATATCGAGACGCCCTCGTTCACCGCTACGCCGGGTTGGCGCGGACGGTCTTGCTGCAATGCGGCGGGGCGTGAACGCCGCGGCTGCGATGAACGGTTGCGCTGGACGGCTGAACGCTTAAAACGGCGCCATTCGCCGGTTGCACCGGTTCCGACGCAATTTTGTAACCCACAGGGGGAACCCATGGCCGGCCGTCCGACCGCTCCACGCCCGCTTTCGCCGCACATGACGATCTGGAAATGGCAAGTCCATGCCGTGGTTTCGATCCTGCATCGCATCACCGGCAACGCCATGGCGCTGGGCGCGGTCGTGCTGTTCCTGTGGTGGCTGATTGCCGCGGCGACGGGACCAGAGGCTTATGCGACCTTCATGGCGGTCGCCACCGGCTGGTTCGGCATGCTGGTCGGTTTCGGCCTGACCTGGGTGTTTTTCCAGCACATGTGCTCGGGCATCCGCCACCTGATCATGGACACCGGCCAGGGCTTTGATCTCGCCACCAGCAAGGCGATGGCTTCGGCGACGTTGCTGGTTTCGGTGGCACTGACGATCCTGACCTGGATCGCCATCTATCTGCACAAGGGGCTTTGACGATGGGCGCGGGAACCGATCTCGGCCGGGTGCGCGGCCTGGGCGCTGCCAAGGGGGGCGTCCATCACTGGTGGCTGCAGCGGGTGACGGCGGTTGCCAACCTGGTGCTGGTGCTGTGGTTCATCTTTTCATTGGTGCGGCTGCCGACGCTCGATCACTCGTCGGTTGTGATGTGGCTGCGACAGCCTGTCGCTGCGGTCCCCATGCTGCTGCTCATTGTCTCGGTTTTCTGGCATCTAAGGCTTGGC
>JBBQKM010000142.1:0-7291 GCA_038326915.1 Sphingomonadales bacterium | reverse complement strand
GTGGCGCTGGGGCCGCTGGCCGGCAGCAGCACGGCGAGTTTCAACCGGCCCTTGTCGATCGTCACCGGCGTTGCCAGCGCGAGTTTGGCATCATTGGCGGTCACGTCGATATCGGCGCGCTGCACCGCGCCCGCGGCGGCGAGCAGCGCACTGCCGTCGAGGCCGGGGCCGCGGAAATCGATGCGGCCGGAAAAGGGCCCGGCGGCGGTCTGGACGATGCGGCCCTGGCCGTTCAGCCCGGCGATGGTGGCGCCGGCAATTTCGATGGCGACGGGATCGGTCGTGGTGCGGATGAGGCCGCGGCCGGTGACGGGGCCATAGCTCGAAGTGCCATTGGCGGCAAAGCTCCAGCCGCCGGGTGCCGGCGCGACATGCGCGGCTACGGCGGCCAGCCCAATCCCAAGCCCCGGCCGCGCCAGCACGACGTCGACGACGGGGCCATCGATCGGGCCCTTCAGCGCCAGGGTGAGCGGGCCGTAGTCGCGCGATACGCCTTGGCCGCGTGCGGTGACGATGCCGGCGGGCGTGCGGCTGCCCTCGGCCGTCAGGGTGATGCCCGGCGAGCTCAGCCGGGCATTGCGGAACACCAGTGACAAGTCGCCGGCAACATCGATATCGGCGCTGATGACCGGCAGGCCGTTGGTAAGCGCCGCAAAGAAGCCATTGTCGAGGCGGGTGACCTTCACATCGGTGCGGCCGGCAACCCGCGCGCCGCCGCTTGCCGGGGTGACGCGCACATCGGCGCGGATATCGGTGATTCCCAGCCCCGGCACGGCATAGCGCGGCAGGCCGCCCTTCACGGTCAGCAGGAAATTATTGCCATCGACGACACTGGCGGTGGCCGTGCCGCTGAGCCGGTCCGATCGGAACGCCAGGGCATTGGCGGTCAGGCGCCCGCCGCTGACCGTCACCGGGCCTTCGATGCGCACATTTGTCAGCAGCGGCGCTGCGACATCGCCGACACCGGTGACGCGCGCCGCCGACAGGCTAACCGGGATGACGAGCGGCCGGCGGCCGCCATGGACGATGCCCGAGGCGCGGATGTCGGTTGCCGCCGTATCGCGCCATGCCGCGCTCGCCGCGGTCAGCCGATAGTCGATCAGTGGGTCGGCAAAGGTGCCGGCGAGCCGGGCCGACAGCCGCGCGTCGCGGGTGCCGAGCTGGGGTGCGATCGCCCGCGCATCGAGCAGCCGGGCGTTTACGGTCACGCCAGCGATGGCTTCGTCGGCGAAATCCAGATTGCCCTGGGCGTCGATTGCCAGCGCCGCACTGCCGGTGCGTACCACGAATTGCGCCTTGCTGCCGGCCACGCGCGCGCTGGCGTCGATCGCCAGCACCGGCCCGGCCAGCCGCGCGGCCATCGCCGGCAACAGCCGTGCCGGCCGGGCATTGCCCTTGGCCGTGAAAAGCCCCGACCGCGCCGCAATCGCCACGTCGGCGAGCGGTGTGCCGCCCAGCCGCGCATCGAGCCGGCCCTGCCAGACCTGCCAGCTGCCATCACCGCGCAGCGTCGCGTCGAGCGGTTCGGAAAGCCCCAGCATGCCGCCGATGGCGCCGCCCTTCGGCGCGGTGATCAGCGCATCGATGTCGAAGACATTGCGATCGGGCTCTGAATCGAGCGTCAGTTGCACGGTGTCGCCGGCGCCCGTCTGGCCGGGTTGGGCAAGCGTCAGCGCCACCAGTTTCAGCTTGGCGCGGCCAGACCGGATATCGGCGTTGCCGCCGACGCCGAGCAGCCGGCGCTGGCCGCTGACCGGCGCTTCCAGCACCAGCCGGTCGATCTTCAGCCTGGCGATATCGAAATCGAAATCGGGCAAAATGCGGTCGCTGTCGGTCGGCAGCAATTGCGGGCGGCGTATCACACGCACATCGGGCGCCAGCAGATAGCGCGCGACAAAGCGTTTCTGGATCAGCTCGAGCGGCCGCCAGTCGATGTAAAGGACGGGAATCTCGGCGAAAACGCCCTTGGGGTCGCCGATCGCCAAATCGTGGATGGTCGCCTTGCCGAACAGCGAGCCGTCGATGCGCCCGGCGCGGATGGTCAGGCCCGATTGCAGCTTGTAGCCGGGCAATTGGCGAACGACGAATTGCCGCCCGGCATCGCTGTCGATCCAGCGCGCCGCGCCATAGACCAGCCCGGCAAACAGTACCAGCACGAGCACGATCAGCGACAGCACACGGGCGATGCCGCTGCCGCCGCGCCGCCGGATTGGGGTTTCCACGTCCGCCATCAAAAGGCCTGGCCGATCGACACGTAGAAGGCGATGCGCGGATCGCCGGCCGAGCGGGTGATCGGCGTCGCGACATCGATGCGCACCGGGCCAAAGGCGGTGTAATAGCGCAGTCCGATGCCGGCACCGATCTTCAGGCTGTCGAACTTGGGCAGGGTGGTTGCATAGACCTGGCCGGCATCGACAAAGCCGACGACGCCGAGATCATTGCCGAACGCCTGGAAGCGATAGCGCACCTCGGCCGAGGCTTCGGTCAGGCTGTTGCCGCCGGTTGGCGAACCGTCGGCATCCTTGGGGCCGACGCCCTGGAAGTCATAGCCGCGCACCGAGCCGCCGCCGCCGGCATAAAAGCGCCTATCGGGCGCGATACGGCCACGCGTGGCGCCGGCGATGGCGCCGAAATGCAGCCGCCCGGCGAGCACCAGACTGTCGCCAAGTGGCTGATAGGCAGTGCCCTCCAACTGCAGCTTCACATAGTTGAAGTTGACACCGCTGCGCAGCGTGAATTCGGGCGATACGCGACCCGTCAGCCGGAAACCCCGGGTCGGATCGAGCAGGTTGTTCGAATGATCCCAGGTTACGTTGCCGGGAAACGCCAGGATGAAATAGGTGTTGTTGGGGTCGGCAGGGGCCGACCGGTCGCGCTGCCGCGTCACCAGCAGTTCTGTGCCGACCGAATAGGTGATGGGCTTTTGCCAGATGATGTTCGATTCGCGCGCCACTGCGGCGCCGATGCCAAAGGTCGTCGCATCAAAGGCGTTCTGCTGTTCGGCCGAAAGCCCGATGCGTAGCGACAGCGTCTGGTCGCGCTTTTTCCAGTTGCGGCGCTGCATTTCGGCGATCAGCACCTGCTCACGCTCGGCGGCGACCCCGCGAAGCGTCAATGCGCCTTCGGGGGCGAACAGGTTGCGGTGCGTCCAGCTCGCTTCGGCGCGCAGGCCCTGGCCGGTCGAATACCCCCCCGTGGCGGCGATCGTCCGCACCGGCGCCGCTTCGGTGGTGACCAGCAGGTCGACAACCTGGGTGCCATCGGCGTTGACGCGACCGCCCGGCACCGGGTTCACTGCGACGCTGCCGAACAGCCCGGTCTGGATCATGGCGCGGCGCAGATCGTCGCGGCCGGCCTCGGTATAGGGCTGGCCGGGCTTGAAACGCGCCAGGATGGCGACATGCTTGTCGTCGAACTTCTGGGTTTCGCCTTCGATATGGACGGTGCCAAAGACACCGCGGGCGCCCAGGTCGACGCTTTGCGCCAGTGTCGCGGTGCGGGTGGCGTGATCGATGATGATATCCGGCTTGCCGACCACCGGAAACGGATAGCCGGCATCGGCGAGTTTCCCCACCAGCCCGTCCTGCGCCGCGGTGACCCGCGCGGCGTTGACCGGATCGCCGGCGGCGATGCCGAGCAGCGGCGGCACGATGGTCGGCGCGGCGGCGCCGACAGCGCTGTCGGGCGCCGTCACCGTCACCGTTTCGAAATGATACATTGGCCCCGGATCGACGGTCAGCGTGACGCCGGTCGCTTCGCCATCGCGTACGGGGGGGGTGACAACGACCTGGGTGTTGCCGCCATAATGGCCGATCGAGCGCAGCAGCTGGTCGATCAAGTCGCGGTCTTCGGTGATGCGGCGGTTGATCTGCGCCAGGTTCGAAACATCGCCCTTTTTCGTCCACAGCGCCGACAGCGCCTTGAATTCATCATCCAGGCCCAATGTCGACAACCCGGAAAAGGCAACCGTGTAACGTACATCGCCCGCCGCCTCGACCGCCTCGCCAGCGGTGGTGGTCTCCACGGTCGGCCACGGCACATTGCCCGGCAGCGGCGCGAAATCCTCGAGGCGTGGTTCTTCGGTCGGCAACGGGGTGGCGGTGGCGGGTGGCGGCTGGTCTGTCACAACCGGCGCCGGTGTTTCCTGTGCTGCCGCAGGCGCGATCTGTGCTGCCGCCGGCGCGATCTGTGCTGCCGCCGGCAGCGGCAACAGGGCGATCAGCGACACGCCAAAGGCCCGGCGCCAGCGTCGCCCCGAATTCGGTTCACACCCTCTCACCCTTGTCGTCCTAGCCCAGCCGTCCGAGCGCGGAAAGCCACTGCGGCACCACAAGGGGTTGGCGCGGCACCGGTCACCGTGCCAAAGCACCCGGATGCCGAGTTTGCCGACCGAACCTCCCGCC
The DNA here is from genome assembly GCA_038326915.1 of Sphingomonadales bacterium. Lineage (GTDB taxonomy): Bacteria > Pseudomonadota > Alphaproteobacteria > Sphingomonadales > Sphingomonadaceae > Sandarakinorhabdus. The sequence continues at coordinate 2,888 of JBBQKM010000142.1, read as the reverse complement.
AGCCGCCCCCCTGTGCAGGGCGGTGGCTGCCTGATAGCGGCCGGGCTGATCATCGGCCCCATCATCGGCCTGACGTTCGGCGAAACGTCTTTGGGCCTGGTTTTCGGGCTCGGGGTCGGGGTGATCGGCGCGATCGTGCTGTTCGCTGTCGACCGTCGCCGCTAGTTCAGCCGCCGCCCGACCCAGACCACCCGCCCGATCACGGTCACTGCCGCGGGGTCGCAATCGTCCCAGCTCGGATAGGCATCATTGTCGCTGCGGATGGTCAGGCGCCGCGTCGCCGGGTTGACCGACAATCGCTTCACCAGCAGCGCGTCGTCGGTACGCAGCACATAGATGCCGTCGCGCAGCCGCTCGCGGTCGTCGGTATCGACAAGGATCTGGTCACCGTCGGCGAGCGTCGGCAGCATCGAATCGCCTTCGACGCCGATGACCGACAGGGCTTCGGGCCGGCCGTTGGCAACACTGCGCACCCAGCTGGCCTGGAAGGCGAGGGTGGCAAGCGGTGCCTCGTCGCCGGGCATCGCGCCGCTGCCGGCCGATGCGCCGACGGCGAGTTGCGGGATCAGCACATAGTCTTCGGCACGCTGGACCAGGCCGGGGCGGGCGACGACGGCGCGGGCGGCGCCATCATCGGGGCCGCCGAGCAGGCGTTCGGCGATGCCGAAATGCTGGGCGAGCACACGGCGGTCGGTTTCCGACAGGCGGCGGGGTACCCCGCGCTTGACGAATTGCTGGATATAGGTCGGATTCCTGCCGAGACGTCGTGACAACGAGGCATAATCCTCTCCACGCGACGCAATCAGCTCGTCCAGCCGCTGGCGGATGGCAAAACTGTCCATGACTCGCGGCACCTCCTCTCCTGGTCCGCTTGATTCGGACAGTATCATAGTTTTTTGCCTAGACTAGTAGGATTTCTCGACCGATGAATTGTCAAACCAGCCGAATCGGTCGTGGTTCGGCCATGCAGGGGAGAGAAGTTGATGTCATTGCTCGTCACTGTCGAACGGCATCTGCGGCGCAGCGCGACTTCGCCATCGCGCTTCGGGCGCGACGTCGCCGGCGATCCGCGGTTTGTCTTCGATCTCAGGCGCGGTCGCGAGCCGCGGCCGGCGACGCGGCAGCGCGTGCTGGCATATATCGCGCGCGGCAATGCCGGTGACGGCGCGACCAATTCATCCAAAGTGTTGCAGGGGCTCGCCTGATGCGACCGAGTGGCAATCATGCCCAATCCGCCATATTGCGCAGCATCTTGGCGACCGCCGGCTTGTCCGTGCCTGATAGGCAAAAACCGATACTTGTTGTTGAAGACGTCCGGTCGACCGATTGGGCCAGCGCTACATTCGTCGGGGCAACGCACGATTTCGATTTGCGCATCGAAGGTGAGGAAACGGCGGTCGCGGCGGCCGTCGCCAGAATCGCGGCCGAGCTTCCTGAATGCGACATCGCACTGTCCGGACACATTGTAGCTGAGATTGTCGTACTCCCCGGCGAGATGCTTGTTACGGCTGACTATATGGTTTCCAGATCATTAACAGTCAACGCTCTCACCATTCGGGACTGATGCTTTACCGTACCGATGTGTCGCTGCGGCAACGGCATTCGTCGAGCGACGGGTGCGACAAAGTTGAGTGTTGCTCAAAAAGTTGCTTGCGCGTCCGCGTGCCCTGCTTATTGATATGAGTCGCAATCAAATCGGATTGCCGATTCAGGTGGGCAGGGCATGCAGCGGGCGCCGGTGGCGAAAAAGCTTTTGGGTGGCGCCGCCGTGCTGCTGCCGCTGCTTGCCGGCTGCAGCAGCCCGCCGCCGCCGGCGCCAGCCGCCGAAGCCCCGCTGCCCGTCGCGATTGGCGAAGCTGTTCCGGCCAGCGGCGAATCGAGCCTCGAGATCAGCGGCACGGTGCGGCTTAAGCGCGAGACACCTCTAGGTTTCAACACGGCCGGGCGGATCGCCGCAATCCTGGTGCGCGAAGGCGACGTCGTCGAGCGTGGCCAGGTGCTGGCGCGGCTCGATCCGACCAGCCTGTCGGCGGCCTCGTCGTCGGCACGCGCCGAGGCCGATCGGGCCGAGGCCGACTATCGCCGGCTCAACGGCCTGTACGCCAAGGGCTGGGTAACGGCGCCGCGTGTCGACACGGCGCGCGCTGCCGCCGCCGCCGCCCGGGCGCGAGTCCAGCAAACCGGATTCGACATCGGCCTCGCCACCATCCGCGCACCCTCCGCGGGCCTGGTGCTGCGCCGCCCCGCCGAGCCCGGCCAGATCGCCACCCCCGGTCAGGCCGTGCTGATCATCGGCGAACGCGATTCGGGCTATGTGCTGCGCGTGCCGCTCGCCGACGCCGATCTCGATCGCGTAAAAAGGGGCCAGCTGGCGGCGGTCACCATCCCGGCGCTGGGCGCGCAGCCCATCGCCGCCACGGTGAGTGAAATCGGCGCGCGCGGCGACGATGCCACCGGCACCTTCCGCGTCGAACTGTCGTTGCCGCCGCGCCCCGACATGCGGTCGGGGCTGATCGGCACGGCGCGCTTGCGCTTTGGCGGCAGCGCGCCCGCCGGCGGCGCGGTGACGGTGCCCGCCACCGCGATCTTCGCCGCCCGCGCCGACGAAGGCTTTGTCTATGTCCTTGATGCCGCCGGCAGCCGGGTGCGGCTGCGCCAGGTGGCGCTGGGCCCGTTGGGCGACACGGCGGTCACCGTCACCGCCGGGTTGCGGCCGGGGGAAAAGGTGGTGACGTCGGGTGCCGATCGCTTGCGCGACGGGCTGAAGGTAACGGTCGCGAAACCGGCGCGCGCCTGACATGGGGTTCATCGCCTTTGCCGTCCAGCGCTGGCAGATCACGCTGGTCGCCTTTGCCCTGCTTGCCGCCATCGGCATTTCGGCGTTCCTG
>JBBQKM010000141.1:0-7293 GCA_038326915.1 Sphingomonadales bacterium | reverse complement strand
GACATTGCCATATTGGCGCATGCGCTTTTTGCCCTCTTTCTGCTTGTCGAGCAGCTTGCGCTTGCGGCTGGCGTCACCGCCATAGCATTTCGCCGTCACGTCCTTGCGCATCGCCGCGATGGTTTCGCGGGCGATGACCTTGCCGCCGATCGCCGCCTGGATCGGGATCTTGAACAGATGGCGGGGGATCAGGTCCTTCATCCGCTCGCACATGTGGCGGCCGCGGCTTTCGGCGGCGCCGCGGTGGACGATCATGCTGAGCGCGTCGACCGGCTCGGCGTTGACCATGATCGACATCTTGACGAGATCGCCCTCGCGGTGGCCGATCTGGTGGTAATCGAAGCTGGCATAGCCGCGCGAAATCGATTTCAGCCGGTCGTAGAAATCGAAGACGACTTCGTTGAGCGGCAGTTCATAGGTGACCTGGGCGCGGCCGCCCACATAGGTCAGGTTCTTCTGGATGCCGCGGCGATCCTGGCAGAGCTTGAGAATGCTGCCCAGATATTCGTCGGGCGTGAAGATTACCGCCTCGATCCACGGTTCCTCGATCAGTTCGATGGTGCTCGGGTCGGGCATGTCGGACGGATTGTGGAGTTCGAGGATGCGGCCGTCGCGCAGCAGCATTTTGTAGACGACAGACGGCGCCGTGGTGATCAGGTCGAGATCATATTCGCGGGTCAGCCGTTCCTGGATGATCTCCAGATGCAGCAGCCCGAGGAAGCCGCAGCGGAAGCCGAAGCCCAGTGCCGCGCTGCTTTCGGTTTCGAACGAGAAGCTGGCGTCATTGAGGCGCAGCCGGCCGAGACTGTCGCGCAATTTTTCGAAATCGGCGGCATCGACCGGGAACAGCCCGCAGAACACCACCGGCTGCACGGTCTTGAAGCCGGGCAGGGCGGTCGCTGTCGGCCGCTTGGCATCGGTGATGGTGTCGCCGACATTGGTCTGCGCGACTTCCTTGATTTGCGCCGTGATGAAGCCGATCTCGCCGGGGCCGAGCGCGTCGAGCACCTCGATCTTGGGGCGGAAACAGCCGACGCGATCGACAAGATGCGTCGTGCCCGCCGCCATCATGGCGATCTGCTGGCCTTTTTTGAGCACGCCATCGATGACGCGGACGAGAATGACGACGCCGAGATACGGATCGTACCAGCTGTCGACGAGCATCGCCTTCAACGGCGCATCGGGATCGCCCTTGGGCGATGGAATCTGGGTGACGATGGCTTCGAGCAGATCCTCGATACCCAGCCCCGATTTGGCGCTGGTCAGCACGGCATTGTCGGTGCTGATGCCGATGACATCCTCGATCTGCTGCTTGACGCGCTCGGGCTCGGCGGCGGGCAGGTCGACCTTGTTGATCACCGGCACGATGACATGGTCATGCTCGATCGACTGGTAGACATTGGCGAGCGTCTGCGCCTCGACACCCTGCGCTGCGTCGACGACGAGCAGCGCGCCTTCGCACGCTGCCAGCGAGCGCGATACTTCATAGGCGAAATCGACATGGCCCGGCGTGTCCATCAGGTTGAGGACATAACGCTTGCCGTCGCGCGCCGGATAATCGAGGCGCACCGTCTGCGCCTTGATGGTGATGCCGCGTTCCTTCTCGATATCCATGTTGTCGAGCACCTGCTCGGACATCTCGCGCGCGGTCAGGCCGCCGGTCGTCTGTATCAGCCGGTCGGCGAGCGTCGATTTCCCGTGATCGATATGCGCGATGATCGAGAAGTTGCGGATAAGGGAGATGTCGGCGGTCATTGCTCGCGTCTGTAGCAGAGGGGACGCGAAGGGCAATGTGTCAGGATGCGCCGGCAATCCGAGCGCCGGCGGGCCGGCCCGCTGCTCCACGGCGGTCGGCACAGACCTAAGGCCGTTGAAGGCGGGGGCCTTTGCCGGGCCCCCGCCTCCGCCGGGTGACGAAAGGTGGCGCCCCCTCCGGCAGCGACATCCCCATCATCACCCAACCTGCTGCCAACGCACGAGCGGCGCCGCGGCTCAATCCTTGTCAGACGCCGCCTCAGCCGTCGCCTTGCCCGGCGGCGCGGGCGGTGGCTTCGGCGCGCAGCGCGTCGACGAGCTGTTTTTCGGTATAATGCTGGCCAACCTTCACGGCGGCGCTGCCGACTTCAACGGGTTCGAACTGGTCGGCGCCGGGCTTGCGCAGCCACAACAGGGTCAATTGCAGCGCCGGGATGCGCAGTTGCGCGACCTCGCCGTCGCCGCTCGGCGTTTCCTCGGTCGCCATGCGGGTGACGACATTGCGGAAACGGCCGATGGCGATGCCGTTGCTGATCTGCGCGAATTTGGTGTCGGCGGCGTTGACTTCGGCCGACACGGCGCCCGATGCGGTCGGCATGATGTGCGCCCACAGCGCCAGCCTGGCACCGCCCGCGACATTGCCGGCGATCAGCTGGTCGAGCCCGAGGACATAGACCGGCGTCGCGATGGCGTCGGCGCCTTCGACATCGCCCAGGCTGCTGGCGACGCGCAGGCTGTCGCCGAGCGCAAACTGGTTGGCGGCTTCGGTGATCGCCGGCGCGCGCATCTCGATCGCGGTGCTGCGGCCGAGCCGGGGCAGGGTGGCCGCCAGCGTCGCGGCGATGCCGGCGGGCGGGGTGGCAAAGGTAATCGGCATGTCAGGTCTCCCAAATGAAACCAGGCCCTAGGCCTTGGTATAGCCCGTTCCGATCCAGCTGCCCGAGCCATTATAGGCCGTGCGCAGGGTATCATAGGCGACGACGGTCGTCGTGCCCTGTGCCGGATCGGCGGCGCTCGAACTGCCGGGATCGCAGACGATGACGAAATCGCCATCCTCGACGCCGGCGGCGATGATGGCGTGGCGGCCACCCCCCGACCATTGGATGCGCATGAACGCCGGGCGGCCGGCGGCCATCTGGGCGCGCAGGTCGGCGAACGACACATTGTTGTTCTGCATCTGCTGAAGGTGGCCGAGCGTATCGAGAACGCCGGCGGTGTCGTCGGGCTTGTTGCAGCGGTCGCCATCCGCACCTGGACCGGCGAGGCAGCAATCGGTGCGGCTGCGGCGGGTGTTGACCAGCGCGCACTGCACCAGCGTCGACGCCGGCTGGTAGTAGCGGCGTACCGAGCACGATACCGCCGACCAGCACCACTGGCTCTGTTGCTGGCGCTGGATGCGGAAGCGCAAATTCACGTCGACGGGCAGGGCACCGAGATAGCCGGCGACAAAGGTCAGCCGGAACTTGTCGGCAACGAGCCGGTCGAAGGATGCCTGATAGGCGCCGCCGGTCATGCCGTGATTGCCGACCGAAGCCTGGGCGCGCTTTTCCCACAGCCCGGCATAGCGATCGCTGCCGCCGACCATGCAGGCGCCACCCGACACAAGATCGTAACCCTGCGCCGCCAGGCTGTTATGGGCGGCGCGGAACGCCGCTTCATTAAGGCCATGGCGCGCCACCCAGGCCGGGCCGGGGCTTTTTTCCCACCAGGCGGTGTATTTTGCCTCGCCCCCGGTGCTGTAGGGGGATACGCCACGCAACCGAAAACCCTTGCCGACGAACTCGTCGAATGCCGCCTGATATTGCGCGCCGTTGAGGCCGTGGCGCGCCACCCAATCACCGCTGCCGCCGGCTTCGAAGACGGCGGCAAAGCGTTCGTTGTTGCCGACAGCATAGCCCGACAGCGATTTCGGCCGCATGCCGGCCTTTACCCAGGCGTTGAACTGCGTCTGGTACTGGCTGCCGGTCAGGCCGTGGCGGGCGCCCCAGGCCGGGCCGCCGGTCTTGTGCCAGATGGTAGCATAGCGCGCCTCGCTGCCGCTCGAATAACCGCTGAGGCAGACCTGCCGCCAGCCCTTGCCCGACAGATCGTCGAACAGCGCCTGCAGCCCGGCGCTGGTGAGGCCGTGGCGGGCGGTCCATTCCGGCCCGGCGGTTTTTTCGAAACTTGCCATGAACAGGTCGAGCGCCATCGCTGCCTCCCGTTGTGTGTGCGACCGTTGGTGATCGCTTGCTGGGGCGGCTTATCGTGCCGATCGCGGCCGCCGTATTGGAAGAATGCGACGGAAAGGATTAACATTGTGCGGCGAAGTTTCCCCGCTGTGCGCGCGTGGCGGCTTGACCGCGCCGCCGCTGCGGCCCTAGCGGGACGGGTCGAGTCCATCGGAAGGCCCCATGACCCTCAACATCGCCATCATCGGCGCCGGCCCGGCCGGCTATTACACCGCCGAAGCCGCCCTGAAGCATTGGGGCGGCAGCGCGCGCATCGACATCATCGACCGGCTGCCGACGCCCTATGGCCTGATCCGCGCCGGCGTCGCCCCCGATCACCAGTCGATCAAGGCGGTGGCCAAGCGCTACGAGGCGACCAACCTCGGCGCCGGCGTGCGCTTTGTCGGCAATGTCATGGTCGGCCGCGATGTCACCATCGACGAGCTGATGGTGATTTACGACGCCGTCGTGCTGTCGGTGGGCGCGCCGCACGACAAGCCGCTCGGCATTCCCGGCGACGACCTGCCCGGCGTGCTTGGCAGCGGCGCCTTTGTCGGCTGGTACAATGGCCATCCCGATTTCGCCGGGCTGCAGGTGCCGCTGGGCCACCATGGCGCGGCGATCATCGGCAACGGCAATGTCGCCATCGATTGCGCCCGCATCCTCGCCAAGACCTGCGAGGAGCTCGAAACCTCCGACATCGCCCAGCACGCCGTCGATGCGCTGCGCCAGTCGGCGGTGCGCGACATCCATATCGTCGGCCGCCGCGGCCCACATCAGGCAAGCTTCACGACCAAGGAAATGGGCGAGCTCGGCCATCTCGAACGCGCCCAGCCGCTGGTCAAGCCGGGCGACCTGCCACCGCTGGAGGACGACGCCGCGCTCGATCCGGGCGACCGCAAGACGGTCACCCACCTGCGCAATTTCGCTGCCAGCCCACGCAGCGACAAGCCGATCACCATCCATTTCGAATTCTTCCGCCGCCCGGTGGCGGTCGAGGGCAATGGCAAGGCCGAGCGGCTGATCGTCGAAACGACGCGGCTGGAAGACGGGCGCGCGGTCGGCACCGGCGAACTCCACGCCATTCCATGCGGGCTCGTCATCGCCTGCATCGGCTATCGCACCGCCACCATTCCCGGCGTGCCCTATGACGAAGCGCTGGGGCGCTTCCCGGGCGATGCGCAGGGCCGCATCTTCAAGGGGCTCTATGCCAGCGGCTGGGCGCGGCGCGGGCCATCGGGCACCATCGGCACCAACCGTCCCGACGGCTTTTCGGTGGTCGACGCGATCGCCGCCGATGTGCCGCAGGGCAAGGGCGGCGATGCCCCAGCGGCGCTTAACGCGCTGCTGGCGGCGCGCGGCGTGCGGACGACGCATTTCGGCGATTGGCAGGCGCTGGATGCCCATGAAGTCGCGCGCGCCCGGCCCGGCGCGCCGCGCGAAAAGATCGTCAGCATCGCCGATATGCTGGGCCTGATCGGGTAACGGCGTTGCGCGGCGGCAAACCGCCGCTATTGGTGTTGCGCGGGGGCCAACCCCCCGCTATACGCCCGCTTCCGCTGGAGTCGGGGCGTAGCTCAGCCTGGTAGAGCACTGTCTTCGGGAGGCAGGGGCCGGAGGTTCGAATCCTCTCGCCCCGACCAGCGGATAGAAGGGGTAACGGCTTCCCGGGCCGCCCTTTTTCACCAGCAGCAATCAGGGCGTGACGCACAGCACCGGCTTGCCCAGCCCCGTGCCGCTGAAGGCCGCGGTCAGCGCGGCGGCGTAATCCGGCCAGGCGAAGATGGCGCCGACAGCCGGGGCGATCGTCCCGCCGCCTAGCCAGGCTGCGAGCGTGTCGAGATGCGCCGCGGCAGCGTCGCGTTCGAACAGCTGGAACTGGCGGACATCGACACCGATCAGCCCGGCGCCTTTCATCAGCGTGAGATTGCTCGGCAGCGCCGGAATCGGCCCGCCGACAAAGCCGACGACGAGGTGGCGGCCGCCCCAGCCCAATGACCGGAACGCCGGTTCGAACAGCGGCCCGCAGACCGGATCGAGGATAACGTTCAGCGGCGCCCCCGCCAGCACGGTTTTCAGCCGGTCGCGCCAGCCGTCGCCATCGGTATCGATGACCGCATCGGCACCCTGCGCCAGTGCAAAGGCGCGCTTTTCAGGGGTCGAGGCGGCCGCGATGACGCGCGCGCCCAGCGCCTTGCCGACCTGGATCGCAGCGCTGCCGACGCCGCCGGCGGCACCAAAGACCAGCAGCGTCTCGCCGGCCTGCAGGCGACCGCGATCAGCAAGGCCGTGCAACGCGGTCAGATAGTTGAGCGGCATCGCGGCGGCGGCGGCAAATGTCACCCCATCGGGCACGCGGCGGCACGCGGCCGCCGGCGCCAGCGCCAGTTCGGCAAAGCCATGCTGGGTCATCGCCATGACCCGGTCGCCGATCTGCCAGCCGCCGCAATCAGCGCCGATCGCATCGATCGTGCCGGCGACTTCGCTGCCCGGAATGTGCGGCAGCGGTGGCTTGACCTGATATAGCCCCAGCGCGACGAGCGCGTCGACATAGCCGATGCCGACTGCGGCGACCCGGATACGTACCTGGCCGAGGCCGGGTTCGGGCACGGCGATGTCGATCTCGGCATAGTCGCCAAGCGAATCGAGCTTTGCGGCGGAAATGCCGCGCATCAGGCGAATTCATACTCGGCGGGCGTGAATTTCGACGTCATCTGCCAATAATCAACCAGCCGATAAGGCAGCACCGCGAACACCCGGCCCTGCGGGTTACGATACCAGTTGCTCAGCCCCTTGTGTGACCAGACCATGCCATTGTGCAAGCGATCGACCTCGGCGACATAGGCGTCGTGGACCGCCGGCTTGACGTCGAGGCTGTGGTGCCCGCCCTCGATGACTTCGCGCAGCGCCATCATCACATAACGCACCTGGCATTCCGACATGAAGATGACGTTGCCGCCGTGCGCAAGCCCGGTATTCGGGCCCATCAGCATGAAGAAATTGGGAAACCCCGGCATGGTGGTGCCCAGATAGGCGGTGGCGTCGTCAGGCTTCCAGACATCGTGGATCTCGACACCGCCCCGCCCGGTGATCCGCATCGGCGCCAGCATCTTGCTGGCCTGGAAGCCGGTGGCATAGACGATCGCGTCGGCCGGCCAGACCTGGCCATCGGCGGTGACCACGCCTTCGGGCACGATGCGGGCAATGCCGTCGGTGATCAGGTCGACATTCGGCCGCTGCAGCATCTTGAACCAGTCATTGTCGATCAGGATGCGTTTGCCATAGGGCGGATAATCGGGAACGACCTTGGCGAGCAGCGGCGAGTTTT
>JBBQKM010000140.1:0-7301 GCA_038326915.1 Sphingomonadales bacterium | reverse complement strand
AGGACCAGTGGATTCGGATGGAAAGCCGCTTCCTGCCGATGATAATTACAGTGAATACGAGAAGGCAACACAGCGCTTGGTGGATCTCGGCATCCTCAAAGCCCGTAAGATACTGCTCGCAAAAGACCTTGAGTTTGGCTTCTTGGCCCGCGTCAACGCAGAGGTGCGCAAGGCTGACTTCAGCGATCTTGGAATTGGCTGGGTCGAGGTATTGGCCATGCAAGCTGGAGAATTCAGAGGCGCCGACCTCGCCGGCGCCATCGCTCGCCACCCGCTCCATCACCTCGGCGGCTTCTACGCCCGCCCGCGCCCCTTCCTCCCCGGCGACTTCGTCACCACCGATGCCGGCACCGGGCTCGTCCATATGGCGCCCGATCATGGCGAGGATGATTTCACGCTGTGCAAGGCGCATGGCATCGACCCGGTGTTCGCCGTGCTCGGGGACGGCACCTATCGCACCGATCGGCCCGACTGGCTGTGGCTGGAGGGCAAGGGCAATGTCATCTCCGACAAGCTGAACGCCCCCGATGGCGCCATCTGCACGGCGCTGCGCGAGGCCGGCGCGCTGCTGGCGGCGGACCGGTTCCAGCACAGCTATCCGCATTCGTGGCGGTCGAAGAAAAAGGTCATCTACCGCTGCACCCCGCAGTGGTTCATCCCGATGGATCAGCCCGCCCCTCTCCCGCCCGGGGAGAGGGAGGGGCCCGCCGCGTCTTCGCGGTGGGAGGGTGAGGGTGTTTCGGTGTCTGCACCCCTCACCCCGCTCGCCTCCGGCGAGTCGCCCTCTCCCCGAACGGGAGAGGGGAAAACCTTGCGCGAAACCGCCGTTGCCGCCATCGCCGCGACGCGGTTTATCCCCGAAAAGGGCCGCAACCGGCTTGGCTCGATGGTCGAGGGGCGGCCCGATTGGGTGATCTCGCGCCAGCGCGCCTGGGGGGTGCCGATCACGCTGTTCGTCAACCGCGCGACCGGCAAATATCTGAATGACCCCGCGGTCAACGCCCGCATCGTCGCCGCGGTGCGCGAACAGGGCGTCGACGCCTGGAGCGAGGAGGCCGCCGCCGGGCTGCTCGGGCCGGATTACGACCTCGCCGATTACGAGCGCGTCACCGACATTCTCGATGTCTGGTTCGACAGCGGTTGCACCCATGTGTTCGTGCTCGAATCCGGCCGCTGGCTCGATCTGCGCTGGCCGGCCGACCTGTATCTCGAAGGCAGCGACCAGCATCGCGGCTGGTTCCAGTCGAGCCTGCTGCAAAGCTGCGGCACGCGCGGCCGCGCGCCGTACGATGCGGTGCTGACCCATGGCTTCACCATGGACCAGTCGGGCCGGAAAATGTCGAAATCGCTCGGCAACACCACCAATCCGCTCGACCTGATGCGCGAATATGGCGCCGATATCCTGCGGCTGTGGGCGGCGACGGTCGATTTCACCGAGGACCATCGCATCGGCAAGGAGATCCTGGGCGGCGTCGCCGACCAGTATCGCAAGCTGCGCAACACCTTCCGCTATCTGCTCGGCGCCCTCGAAGGCTTCGATGACAGCGAGCGCGTCGCGCCGGCCGAGATGCCCGAGCTCGAACGCTGGGTGCTGCATCGCCTCGCGGTCATCGACAGCGAGTTGCGCGTGGCGGTCGGCAATTTCGATTTCAACACCTATGTCACGACGATCTCGACATTCGTGAACAACGACCTGTCGGCGTTCGTCTTCGATATCCGCAAGGATTCGCTCTATTGCGACGCGGTTCATGACCCCAAGCGCCGGGCGTGGCGGACAGTGCTCGACACGCTGTTCCAGGCGTTCACCCGCTGGCTGGCGCCGGTAGTGGTGTTCACCGCCGAGGAGGTGTGGGGCACGCGCTATCCGGATGGCGGATCGGTGCACCTGCAGGAGTGGCCGGTGATCGACAGCGGCTGGCGCGACGATGCTCTGTCGGCCAAGATGGCCCGCCTGCGGGCGCTGCGCGACACCGTTTACCTGCAACTGGAGGTCATGCGGCGCGACAAGGTGATCGGCAGCTTCCTCGAAGCCGGCGTCGATATCCAGGTCGCCGACGAGGATCGCTTCGTTGAATTGTCGAGCGTCGATCTCGCTGAAATGCTGATCGTCGGGCGCGTGCTGGTGCAGAGGACCGATGGCGCCGAAGGGCTGCATGTCGGCCCGGTCGGCGACGAAAAATGCGCGCGCTGCTGGCGGCACCTGCCCGATGTCGCGGTGGAGACCGGCCTCTGCAGCCGCTGTGACGCGGCGATCGCGGCATGATGCGGCTGGGCTATGGCCTCGCTGCCATCGTTTTCGCCATCGACCAGCTGGTCAAATACTGGATTCTCGCCATCGTGCGGCTGCCCGAACGCGGCTTTATCGAGGTGCTGCCGTTCTTTCGCCTGACCTTTGTCGGCAATATCGGCGTTTCGATGGGGCTGTTCCGCGCCAGTTCGGATGCCAGCCGCTGGCTGCTGGTGGCGATGACGGCGGGGATCGCAGCGGTCGTCGCCATCTGGATCGCGCGCGAGAAACAGCGCGGCGAGGTCGTCGCGCTGGGCCTGATCCTCGGCGGCGCGCTGGGCAATATCATCGATCGCGTGCGCTTTGGCTATGTCGTCGATTTCCTGCATTTCTTCTGGGGCGAGCATAGTTTCTGGGTGTTCAACGTTGCTGATGCAGCGATCACCGGAGGTGTGCTATTGCTGCTGCTGCGGGCGCTGATGGCGCCGAAAGGATGAAGTCTCATGCGTAACACTCTGATCATTTGCGGTGCCGCGATGGCGCTTTCGGCGTGCGGCAAATCGGGCCTTGCCGCCCATAATGCCCCCGATGAACTGGCGATCAGTCGCAATGCGCCGCTGGTCGTGCCGCAGGATTTCGCGCTGACACCGCCGCGCCCCGGCGCGCCGCGCGCTGCCGGCCAGGATGCCCAGGGCGCCGCGATGGAGGCGCTGTTCGGCCCCGGCGTCAAGGTGCCGCCGAAGTCCCCGGCGGAACAGCAATTGCTCGACAAGGCCGGTGCCGCTGCCACCGATCCGGCGATCCGCAGCCAGGCCGGCGACCCCAGGACGCCGACCGTCAACAAGGGCGCTTTCCTGCGCGAAATCATGGATGCGCCGGCCGCGACGCGCAACGCCCAGGTTGCGGCAGTTACGCTGCCGAACTGATCGGTTTTGGCACGGTAACGGCCAAAGTGTCGGCAGGCTTTACAGTTGAAAAAACTTTAGTGGTAACCGCTTTTTTAACGACTTGAGATTCAAAGGTAAAAAATTTCCTGCCAGTTTGGCCCGAAGTTTGCATGGCATACCCCGAACACGTTTTCACCAAGGGGTCTTTTTCATGCGCAACCTGATCGCAGCCGCTGCAATCGCCGCCGCCTTCGTCTCGGCCACCGCCGCCAACGCCGTGACCATCATCAATGGCAGCTTTGAAACGCTGACGGTTGCGGTCCCCGCCGGAACGGCGCCGAACTTCAATGCAAGCTATCGCGAAGTCCTGGCCCCGAACGCCACCGCGATCACCGGCTGGAACATCGGTGTCGTCGGCCCCGTCGGCGCGGCCGGTGTCGATATCGTCCGCAACTACTGGCAGGCCTCGAACGGAGCTTACAGCCTCGATCTCAATGCGCGCGGCGCCGGTTCGGTTTCGCAGCTGCTGACCCTGCAGAATGGCTTCTCCTACACGTTGACCTTCGACCTTTCGAAGAACCCGCAGGGTGCTGCCAGCAAGTCGGTCCTGCTGTCGCTCGGCAATCTGACGCCGGTGACCTACACCTATTCGCTGGCGAACAGCCGTACCAACATGAACTGGCAGACGCAGACGTACGTCTTTGAAGCCGTGGGCACCTCGGCGCTGCTGACGTTCGAAAGCCTGACGGCCGGTTCGTTCGGCGTGGCGCTCGACAATGTCGCCATCCGCCAGACCTTCGCCACCCAGGTTCCGGAACCGGAAAGCTGGATGCTGATGGTTGCCGGTTTCGGCATGGTCGGCTTCGCTGCTCGCCGTCGCAAGACTGCCGTCGCCGCCTGATCATCGCGACACGAACACGTAACGGCCGCGGTGCACAGGCACCGCGGCCGTTTTCGTTTGGGCTGGGTGCGGCGGCAGGGCTGTCGCCTCGCGCGGCGTCCGGCGGCGTCATGCGCCGCCAGCGCCGCCGCCGAAATGCGCTGCCTATTTGAGCAGGCTGCCGAGCAGGCCGCGCAGCAGCTTGGTTCCCAGCTGCCGCCCCGCCGATGATGCCGCCGACTTGATCGTCGACTGGATCAGCTTTTCGGTAAAGCTTGCCGGTTGGGCGCGCTTGGCTGCGGCTTCGGCGCGCGCCGTGGCGGCGGCCTGTTTGGCGGCAGCGGCCGCCGCCGCGGAATCGAGCTTGGCCTGCAGCACTGCGGCCTTTTGCGCCGCCACCTCGGCCTCGGTCTGCGCGGCCTTTTCGGCGGCATGGGCGGCGCGGGCGTTCAGCTTTTCATAGGCCGATTCACGATCGACGCTTTCGGTGTATTTGCCGGCATAGGGGCTTTCGTCCTGCACCCCATCGCGCTCGGCCTGGCTGATCGGTCCAACGCGTGACCGTGGCGGCGCGATCAGGGTGCGCTCCACCATCGATGGCGCGCCATCGGGCTGCAGCAGCGATACCAGAGCTTCGCCGACCTTCAACTCGGTGATCGCGGTGGCGACATCGATCCTGGGGTTGGCGCGGAATGTCGTCGCTGCCGACTGCACTGCCTTTTGATCGCGCGGCGTGAAGGCGCGCAGCGCATGCTGGACACGGTTGCCGAGCTGGCCGGCGACCTTTTCCGGGATATCGATCGGATTCTGGCTGATGAAATAGACGCCGACGCCCTTGGACCGCACCAGCCGCACGACCTGTTCGACCTTTTCGAGCAGCGCCGACGGCGCCTCGTCGAACAGCAGATGGGCTTCGTCGAAGAAGAAGACGAGCTTGGGCTTGTCGGGATCGCCGACCTCGGAAAGTGTTTCGAACAGTTCCGACAGCAGCCAGAGCAGGAAGCTGGCGTAGAGGCGCGGCGACTGCATCAGCCTGTCCGCGGCGAGGATGTTGACCTGGCCGCGGCCATCGTCGCCGACACGGATGAAATCCTGGATATCGAGCGCCGGCTCACCAAAGAAATGCGTGCCGCCCTGGCTTTCCAGCTGGAGCAGCTGGCGCTGGATGATGCCGATCGTCGCCTTGGTGACATTGCCGTATTTCGACGCCAGCTCGCCGGCGTTTTCGGCGCAAAAGGTCAGCATCGCCTGCAGATCCTTCATGTCGAGAAGCAGCAGGCCAAGATCGTCGGCATAGCGGAACGCAACCGACAGCACGCCTTCCTGCGTCTCGTTGAGGCCCATCAGCCGAGCCAGCAGCAGCGGCCCCATCTCGCTGATCGTCGTGCGCACCGGGTGACCCTGCACGCCGAACAGGTCCCAGAACACCACCGGGTTGGCGTCATAACCATAATCGGTGATGCCGATTTCGGCGGCACGCTTTGCGGTCCACGCGGCGGCGTCGCTGCCGGCGAGGGCCATGCCGGCGATATCGCCCTTCACGTCGGACAGGAACACCGGCACGCCTTCGCGGCTGAAGCCTTCGGCGAGCGTCTGCAAGGTCACAGTCTTGCCGGTGCCGGTGGCGCCGGCGATCAGGCCATGGCGGTTGGCACGTTTGAGCACCAGTGCCTGCGGATGCTCCTCACCCTTGCCGATGAAAATGCTGTCAGCCATGTGTGATCCCCTGCGTACACAGGCGGGGATAGCGGGTTTTTCGCGAAGGTAGAAGGGGTTGGGGGATGGCGGTGTAGGGACAGTAAGGAGCGTGGGCAAAGCCCACGCCGTCGGACGGGTTCGGCGGAAGTCTCCGCCGCCCCGCCGTCCGGGCTCGCGCGAGTCGCGAGGTAGCGCTGCGCGCTACTTCGCGCCGCTCTTCGCCATCAACTTGATGCCGATATAGCGCGGCGGCAGTGCCCCGCGCTGCACCAGCATCAGCACCGTGTCGCGATTGGCCTTGCGCGCTGCATCGACGGCTTCGGCGGCTTCGGCCGGGGTCGTCGTCGGGCGCTGGTTGATCTGCAGGATGATGTCGCCGCGCTGCAGGCCGTTGCTCGCCGCGTCGCTCGCCGGGTTGATGCCGGCGATGACGACACCCTTGACCGTCTCGGGGATCTTCAGCTGCTGGCGCAACTGCGCGGTCAGCGGCTGCAGGGTGATGCCCAGGCTGGCGCGGGCCGATTCGGCACCCGGCGTCGTCTTGCCGTCGGCACTGGCGTCGGCGTCGGGCGTGATGCCGGCACGAGCCTGGACGACCGATTCGGCCGGGCGCTGCGCGATGGTGGCGTTGACGGTGCGGCGGGTGCCATCGCGAACCAGCTCGATCGGCACGGTCGCGCCTATCGGCGTGTTGGCGACAACATAGGACAGGGTGTTGTCGAAAGTGACGTCGCTGTTGTTGATCTTGACGATCACATCGCCCTGGCGGATGCCGGCGCGCGCCGCCGGGCCCGAGGCTTCGACCGAGGCGACGATCTCGCCCTTGTCCTTGGGCAGGCCGAGGCCGGCGGCGATGTCGGTCGACAGCGGCTGGATGGCAACGCCTAGGTAACCGCGCTTGACCGTGCCGGTGGCGCGCAACTGGTCGACGACAGGCTTGGCAAGTTCGGCCGGGATCGAGAAGCCGAGGCCGACGTTGCCGCCGGTCGGGGAGAAGATCGCGGTGTTGATGCCGATGACATTGCCGTCGAGATCGAACAGCGGCCCGCCCGAATTGCCTTGGTTGATCGACGCATCGGTCTGGATGTAGCGGTCATACTGGCCCGACCCGATGTTGCGGTGCAGGGCGGAAACGATGCCGGCGGTGACGGTGCCGCCCAGCCCGAACGGGTTGCCGATGGCGATCGCCCAGTCGCCGACGCGGGCGGCCTGGCTGTTGCCGAACTTCACATAGGGCAGGTTTGTCGCTTCGATCTTCAACAGCGCCAGATCGGTCAGCGTGTCGCGGCCGACGATCCGCGCCTTGTATTCGGTGCGGTCCGAGAGGGTGACGGTGATGGTATCGACCGGCGCATCCTTGCCCTGTTCGGCCGAAATCACATGGTTGTTGGTGACGACATAGCCATCGGGCGAGATGATGAAGCCCGACCCCAGCGACGTTGCCTCGCGGGTGACTGGCTCGCCCTGCTCGCCCTGCTGTTCCTGGAAGCGGCGGAACAGGTCTTCGAGTGGCGAACCCGGTGGCAGGCCGCGCATCTTGCCGACTTCGACCTTTTGCGTTGTCGAGACGTTGACGACGGCGGGTGTCAGCTTCGCGGTCAGATCGGCA
>JBBQKM010000139.1:0-7340 GCA_038326915.1 Sphingomonadales bacterium | reverse complement strand
GTCAATCGCAACCCCAGCGGCGAGGCGTAAAGCATATCGTCGACGTAGGTCTGCGCGGTCGCCTCGAGATCGGCATCGGCGACGACTTCGGACACCAGCCCCGTCGCCAGCGCGCGGGCGGCGTGGATGAAGCGCCCGGTCAGCATCAGTTCGGCCGCCACCGAGGCGCCGACGAGCCGCGGCAGGAAATAGCTGACCCCCATGTCGCACGAAGACAGGCCGATGCGGATGAAGGCGGAATTCATCCGCGCCGATTCGCCGGCGATGCGGATATCGGCGGCGAGCGCAAAGGCCAGCCCGCCGCCGCACGCCGCACCATGGACGAGCGCTACGATTGGCTGCGGGCAGCGGCGCATTCGGATATAGACGTCGGCGAGATGGCCCTGAAAGCCATAGCCGCCACCGAACGGCACCGCCGCCGGGTCGGCGCGCGCCGGATCCTTGATATCGAGCCCGGCGCAAAACGCCCGGCCGGCGCCGCGCATGACGATGACGCGGCAATCGCGATCGTCGAACTTGCGGCCGAAATAGTCCGCCAGTTCGCCGACCATCTCGAGCGAAATGGCGTTCATCGCTTCGGGCCGGTCGAGTGTCAGCCAGTCGGCGGCGCCACGGCGTTCGACGGTGATGGTGCGATAGGTCATCGAATCCCCTTTCGGCTATCAGATGACAGGCCGCGCGCCGCCTCTCAATGCCGGAACTGAGAGGATGCGATTCAGTCGCGCGGCCCGATCACCGAAGACGTGTCATCACGCTTGGTGCGTTCGGCAAGGCGTTCGCCGGTGGCGCTGTACGCCACCAGCTCGGCGATGTTGGTGGCGTGGTCGCCGATGCGTTCAAGATTTTTGGCGATGAACAACAGATGCGCCGATTGGGTGATGCGCTGGGGATTTTCCATCATGAAGGTCAGCAGCGAGCGGAACAGGCTGGTGTAGAAATCGTCGACGAGCTGGTCGCGATCGGCAACTGCCGCAGCCAGGGTCGCATCGCGCGCCACGAATGCATCGATGGCGCTGGCGACCATCTGCGCCACCATCCGCGCCATTTCGGGCACCAGCACCATCGGTTCGAGCGGCGCGCCCTGCGCCAGCACCGTCGCCCGTTTGGCGATGTTCTTGGCATAGTCGCCGATGCGTTCGAGGATGGCGCTGGTTTTCAGCGCGGCGACGATTTCCCTAAGGTCGATCGCCACCGGCGCCCGGAGCGCGATGGTCAGAATGGCAAAACGTTCGGTTTCGGCATCGAGCGCGTCGATCTCGTTATCGCCGGCGACCACGCGCAGCGCCGCATCGGCATCGTGGCGCACCAGAGCATCCACAGCGCCGACGATCTGCGCTTCGCACAGCCGCCCCATGCGCACGATCAGCCCGCGCAGCCGATCGAGGTCCTCGTCATAGGAGGTGAGCGTATGGGCCGGCAGATCAGTCATGATGGGGCACCCTTGCGCTGCCGGCGGGTCAACCGAAGCGCCCGGTGACATACTCGCGGGTCTTCTGTTCGCGCGGATTGGTGAAGATCTGCGCCGTCGCCCCGGCCTCGACAACGTGGCCGAGATACATGAACGCCGTCTGGTCCGAACACCTCGCCGCCTGCTGCATCGAATGGGTGACGATCAGGATGGTGAATTCGGCGCGCAGCTCGGCGATCAATTCTTCGACCTTGGCCGTCGAGATCGGATCGAGCGCCGAGGTCGGTTCGTCGAACAACAGCACCTGCGGGCGGATGGCGATGGTCCGGGCGATGCACAGCCGCTGCTGCTGGCCACCCGACATGCCAAGCGCCGACGTATTCAGCCGGTCCTTGGTTTCCTCCCAGATCGCCGCCTTGCGCAGGCTCCATTCGACGCGTTCGTCCATCGCCGATTTCGACAGCCGCTCGTGCAGGCGCAGGCCAAAGGCGATGTTTTCATAGATCGACATCGGGAACGGCGTCGGCTTCTGGAAAACCATGCCGATACGGGCGCGCAATTCGGTCGGATCGACCTTGGGATCAATCAGATTGACGCCGCCCATCATCACTTCGCCGGTAGCGCGCTGGCCCGGATACAGGCTGTACATCCGGTTGATGACACGCAGCAGCGTCGATTTTCCGCACCCCGATGGCCCGATGAGTGCGGTGACGCGGCGTTCGGGGAAATCGAGGTTGATCGATTTCAGCGCCTGGCTCTCGCCGTAGAAGAAATTCAGGTCGCGCGTGACGATATACGGTTTCGATCCGTCCATCGTGTCGTGGCGACCGACGACATCGGCGAGCGAAGCGGTCTGGGGGCTGTCGGCCATACCGGCTCTCCTAGCGTTTCCGGCCGAGGGCCAGCTGCGCGATGATATTGATGACCAGCACGCCGAGCGTGACCAGCAGCGCCCCGGCCCAGGCAAGCTGGACAAGGTCATCATAGGGGCTGCCGGCATATTGATAAATGGCCAGTGGCAGGCTCGCCATCGGCTGGTCGAGCGACGTCGACCAGTTGAGGTTGCCGAGCGAGGTAAACAGCAAAGGTGCGGTTTCGCCGGCGACACGCGCCAGCGCGAGCAGGATGCCAGTCACTATCCCCGACGCCGCGGCGCGCCAGGCGATCAGCGTCACCACCTTCCATTTTGGGGCGCCCAGCGCCGCCGCCGCCTCGCGCAGCGCAACGGGGACCAGGGACAGCATGTCCTCGGTCGTCCGCACGATCATCGGGATGGCGATAACGGCAAGGGCGATGCCACCGGCATAGGCAGAATAGGTTTTCGTCGTCGCCACCAGCAGCACATAAACGAACAGTCCGACCAGGATCGACGGCGCCGACAGCAGGATATCGCTGACAAAGCGCGTGACATCGCCGAGTTTCGAACCGCGCGCATATTCCGACAGATAGGTGCCGGCCATGATGCCGATCGGCGTCGCCACCAACATCCCGATGGCGACCTGGATCAGGCTGCCGACGATGGCGTTGGCCAGGCCGCCATTTTCGCCGGTCGGCGCCATCGATGTCGTCAGCACCGAAAAATGCAGCGCCGGCATGCCGCGCGCCACCAGCGTCCACAAAATCGAGCCGAGCGCCAGCAGCGACAGCAGCGCAGCGCCGCCGGCGACGGCGCCGGCGATCATGTTGATGGCCTTGCGGCGCGTGGCGCGGGCGCTCATCTCAAGTCTCCACGCTCAATTTTCGACCCGGCGCCCAACCAGCGCGCGCGAGATCGACAGCACGATGAACGAGATAACGAACAGCGTCACGCCGAGCCCGAGCAGCGCCGCGAGCTTGAGCGAGCCGCCACCGGCTTCGTTGAATTCATTGGCGATCGTCGACGATATCGTCGCGCCCTGCGCAAAGATCGACGGCGACAGCCGGGTAGCGTTGCCGATGACGAACGTCACCGCCATCGTCTCGCCGAGCGCGCGGCCGAGGCCGAGCATGATCGCACCGATGAAGGCCCGCTTGCCATAGGGCAACGCGACATGGCGGATGACCTCGAAGCGCGTCGCGCCAAGGCCGTAGACCGATTCCTTGAGGATCACCGGAGTCGCGCCAAGCACTTCGACGAACATCGCGGTGATAAGCGGCAGGATCATCACCGCCAGCACCAGGCCGGCGGTGAACACGCTGTTGCCCGAGCCATAGTCGAAAATCTTGCCGAGCACCGGCACGCCGACAAAGACATCGGCGACGTTCAGCACAACGTGCTGGGCAAGATACGGGGCCAGCACGAAAAAGCCCCACATGCCGTAGATGATCGACGGAATCGCCGCGAGCAGCTGGATGACGATGCCGACCGGGCGGCGCACCGCCTGTGGCACGATTTCGGTCAGCGCATAGGCGACGCCCATCGCCAGCGGCACGGCGATGACCAGCGCCAGCAGCGATGTCACCAGCGTACCAAAGATCATCACCCCGGCGCCATAATTGTCGGCAACCGAATCCCAAACCGGGTTCCAGAAAAACGCCGGGCCGAAATGCGTCAGCGCCGGCCAGGCGCCGAGCACCAGCATCAGGATGATGGCGCCGAGCAGCCCAAAGACGATCAGCCCGGCGCCGGTGACGGCGCCGGCGAACACCCGTTCCGATCCGCGCGTCGATGCGGGTACGGCGGCGGGTGCCGGCGCTGCCGCGATCGCGAGGGAAGGAGCCTGGGTCATGAAAGCGCCGCGCTGGGGGAAAGGCAAGCAAAGGACATCGTTAGCGGATCTGTATTGCAGTTACTTGATGGTGCCGACGCCTTCGACAGCCGCCCAGCTCGCCCGGGCTTGCGCCACCGCGACATCGGGCAGCGGCACATAGCCGAGATCGTTCGCCATGTTGTCGCCATTGGCAAAGGCCCAGCTGAAAAACGCCAGTGCCGCCCGCGTCTTGGCCGGATCGGTGGGTTTGGTCGGTACCAGCACATAGGTCGCGCTGACGATCGGCCAGGTATTGGCGCCGGGCAGCGCCAGCATGTTGGCCACGCCGTTCTTGGCCTGCGACCAGTCGGCCTGGGTGGCGGCGGCATTGAAAGTCGCCGGATTGGCCTCGACAAAGGCGCCGTCGGCATTGGCCAGCTTGGTCATCGTCAGCTTGTTTGCCGAAGCATAATTATACTCGACATAGCCGATCCCGCCGACGGTATTCTTGACGTTGGCGGCGACGCCGTCATTGCCCTTGCCGCCCTGCCCGGCCGGCCAGCTGAGCGCCTTGCCGGCGCCAAGGGTCCAGTTGGGCGCGGTCTTGGTCATATAGTTGGTGAAGATCGCGGTGGTGCCCGACGAATCCGAACGATAGACCGGCGTTACCGGGATCGGCCGCAACGTCACCCCGGGATTGATGCCGGCGATCGCCGGATCATCCCAGCGCTTGATCTTGCCCTGGTACAGATCGGCGATCAGTGCCGGCGTCAGCCGCAGCTGGTTGGTGGCGACGCCCGGCAGGTTGACGATCATCACTTCCGAACCGATCACCGCCGGGAACTGGACAAGCCCGTTGGCGGCAATGTCCTCCGGCTTCATCGGGTCGTCGCTGGCGCCGAAATCGACGGTGCGCGCCTTGATCTGGGTCTGGCCGCCGCCCGAGCCGATCGCCTGGTAATTGAGCGAATTGCCGGTCGCCGTGTCGTAGGCCGACCCCCATTTGCCATATAGCGGTGCCGGAAAGGTTGCGCCCGCTCCGGTAATGTCGGCAGTGGCAGCGGCAGCGGGCTTGGACGGGTCCACGTCCTTGCCGCACGATACGACCGTCAGCATGATGACACCGCCCAGCGTCAGCGGCAGGATGCGTTTCACAAGGCTCATCGGATATCCCCTGCCGTATCTGGCGCGGGCGCGACACGACCCGTTGCGATGCTCGTTCGCAGCGTTGTGTGACAGTTAGATGACAACGGCCGAATTTACCCGGCAGCACGGCTGCGCCAGCCTCTCTATCACGCTGTACAGCCACGCGAAAGCGGCACGCCACCGCCGTTGCAGCGGCCACGCCGCCGGCCGACTGGTTGCCAAGACGTTACCGGCACGAATCATCGCAGCGGACGAAGCGGAAAAGCCGCACTGCCGCCGGACGCAAATGGGATTGTAACGGGTCCGCGCGGCGCTACTCTGACCTCCGAGACGTGGGGTGAAGGACAACAGCGCTTGACGATGACAGCAGCGCCTGCACGCCCGCGCGATATCCGAATGCGGCGGCACCTGGTGCTGGCCGGCGGGCTGGCCGCGATGGCGCTGGTCGGCGGCTGTGGCGGCAGTGGCGGTGGCGTGGCGACGGTGCCGACACCGACACCGACGCCCGTTCCCACCCCGACTCCGACCCCTCCAAGCATCGACACCGCCGAATACCGACGATCGAACGGCGCCGTCGCCGCCAATGCGCTGGCCGCCTATCAGGCCGGGGCGAGCGGGGCCGGGGTGATCGCCGCGGTCATCGACAGCGGCGTCGATGCCGGCAATGTCGAATTCGCCGGGCGGATCTCGCCGCTCAGCCGCGATCTCACCGGATCGCGCGGGCTGGGCGACGACGACGGCCATGGCACCGAAGTGTCGGCGATCCTGCTCGCTGGCCGCAACAACAGCGGCATCCACGGCGTTGCGCCGGCGGCGACTTTGCTGGCCTTGCGCGCCGATTCGCCGGGAAGTTGTTCGGCAACCGACGGCTGCGGCTACCCAAACTCGGCCCTCGCCGCCGGATTCGACGCCGCCGCCAATGCCGGCGCCAAGGTCATCAACCTGTCGCTCGGCGGTTCGGCGGCAACGACATCGTTACGCAACGCGGTTGGCCGGGCCACCGCGGCGGGGGCTGTTGTCGTCGTCTCCGCCGGCAACGACGGCAATGGCGAGGTCGACCCGCTGGCCAGCAGCATCACCGGCGCCGGCACTCCGGGCACGGTGATCATCGCCGGCGCTGTCGACGCCAATGGCGCCATCGCCAGCTTCAGCAACCGCGCCGGCACCTTTGCCAGCAACTATCTGACCGCGCTGGGGGTCGAGGTGCGCAGCTTCGACAACACCGGCCAGGCGTTCCTGTACAGCGGCACATCGGAAGCAGCGCCGATCATTTCCGGCGCCGCGGCGTTGCTGGCGCAGGCGTTCCCCAACCTCAGCAATGCCCAGATCGTCGACCTGCTGCTGCGCACCGCCGACGACCTGGGGGCGCCCGGCACCGATGCCGTGTACGGTCGCGGCAACCTCAACATCGGCCGCGCCTTTGCCCCGCAGGGGTCGCTTTCGGTGGCGGGCGTGGCGGCCCCGCTGACGGCGATCACCGGCACGCTCGGCGGGCCGCTGGGCGATGGCGGCCAGACCGGCGCAGCGCTGGCAAAGGTGACGGCGCGCGACAGTTATGATCGGGTCTATGTCGTCGATCTCGGCGGCTCGCTGCGCCGCGCCGGCGCCGGCCGGCTGGCAATGAGCCTGCTGACCACCGATGCCCAATCCGCGGCAGGCGTCGTCGGCGCGGTCAATGTGCAGTTCGCGGTGCGCGCCTTCGGACCGCTCGGCTGGCGCGGCGATGTGCTGACCGGCGCATCACCGCTGGTGGCACAGCACGGCCAGCTGCTGTCGGGCGGCGGCGTCGTGCAGTTCAGCGACAGCGCCGGCGCAGCCTTTGGCTATGGCCAGTCGCTGGCAGCGCTTGCCGACCGCGCCGCCGGAGACGGCTTCGACGCCGGCAATCTGGTGGCGGCGCGCGCCAGCGACCCGGGGTTCCAGGCGCGGCAGCTGGGCGGCGGCGCCTTGGCGCAGCGCTTTGGCGCCTGGACGGTGACGATCGGTATCGGCGAACTGGCGATCCAGGCACCGGGCTTTGCCGATGCGGCGCGCAGCACGCGCGCGATGGTGCGGCTGTCGCGCCGCGTCGGCGCGATCAGCATCGCCGGCAGCGGCGAGGTGCTGGTCGAACACGG
>JBBQKM010000138.1:0-7363 GCA_038326915.1 Sphingomonadales bacterium | reverse complement strand
CCAGGCGTCGAGATTGTCGAGATCGACGAGCGTCTGCCCCGTCAGCACCTCGGCAAAGGCGGCGCGGTTGGCCGCATCGACAAACACCAGCCGGGCGCCTGAATCGGCCACCATGGCGGCGATCTGGGTGGGCGTGGAGCTCGGCGCCATCGGCGCGACGGTGGCGCGCAGCCGCAGGATCGCCTGCCACATGACGGCGTAATCGACCGACGACGCGGCGATGATGGCAACCGCATCGCCGGGCGCGGTGCCGAGCTTGTGGAGCGTCGCTGCGGCGGCTTCGGCGCGGGCGACGAAATCGCGGTATGTGATGCGGTGGTCACCGCAGATGACGGCGATGTGATCGGGGCGGGTCGCCGCATGGTCGATGACCGCGGCGGGGAAATCGAAGATAGTGGTCATGGCGGCAAGGTGACGGGGGCAGCCGGGCTTGTCCAGCCAGTCACACCAACCCTAGCGCAACCGCCAGTCGGCAATCGATGATGCGGCCGGCGGCGCGCTGCTGCACAAGAAAATCCGCCAGCGCCGCCAGCGCCACGACATGTACCACGATATCCTCGCCGTCGACGCCGCCGCCCGGCCCGGTGCGCGTCAGCCCCGTCGCCTTGAACAGCTGGAAGGTCTCGGTCGACATGCCGGGGGAGGTGGCGAACAGGCCGATATCCTGCCAGTGCGCCGCCTCGTAGCCGGTTTCCTCGGCCAGTTCGCGCGCCGCTGCCGCCGTGGCGGTGTCGTTGTCGCGCGTGTCACCGATCAGCCCGGCGGGCAGTTCGATGGTGTTGGCGCCCAGCGGCACGCGGTGCTGTTCGACGAGCACGATCTCGGCAGCGTCGGTCAGCGCCAGGATGACCGCTGCCCCCATGTTGCCGATGCGCGCCGCATATTCCCAGGTGCCTTTCTTGTGCACCTCCAGATACTTGCCGCGCCATTCCAGGCTCATGTCGGGTTCGCGAAGGCGGTGCCGGTGCGCAGCAATTGCGTCGCGATGGCGAATTTGTGCACCTCGGTCGGGCCGTCGTAGAGGCGGAAGCCGCGCATGTCGCGGAAGATCATTTCGACGACCGTTTCGCCGGTCACGCCGATGCCGCCGAGGATCTGCACGCAGCGATCGGCGACCTTGAACAGTTCTTCCGACACGAACGCCTTGACGATGCTGCTTTCGTGGCGGGCGCGGGTGTCGCTGTCGAGCATCCACGCCACCTGGCGGATCGCCAGCCGGCACTGGTGCATGGCGATTTCATTGTCGGCGAGCATGAAATTGACACCCTGGTGCTCGACGAGCGGCTTGCCGAAGGCGGTGCGGACGCGGGCATGTTCGAGCGCGATATGCTGCGCGCGCGCCGCCGCCCCCAGCCAGCGCATGCAATGCGTCAGCCGCGCCGGCGCCAGCCGCATCTGGGCATAGCGCAGCGCGCTGCCGACCTCTCCCAGCACCTGCGTGGGCCCCAACCGCAGCCCTGAAAAACGCACCACGGCATGGCCTTCGACATAGTTGCGATCCATCGAATCCATCACGCGTTCGATGTGGATGCCGGGCGTATCGCCTTCGCACAGAAACAGCGTCGGCCCCGATGGGCCGTGCGGATTCTCGGGTACCCGCGCCATGATGATCCAGGTTTTGGCGCCATTCGCCCCGGTGATCAGCCATTTCAGGCCGGAGATCTCGTAATCATTGCCGTTGAACACCGCGGTCGTCTGCAATTGCGACGGGTCGCTGCCGGCGCCGCCGGGTTCGGTCATGGCGAACACGCTGCGGCGATGGCCGGTGACCATCGGGCGCAGAAATTGCTCGATCTGGTCCGGCCGCGCGATGCGGCCGAGCAGGTACATGTTGCCTTCGTCGGGGGCGGCGCAATTCATCGCCACGGGGCCGAGCGTCGACCAGCCCGCCGCCTCGAACACCACCGCCTGCGTCGCATGGTCGAACCCCATGCCGCCGAGTTCGATGGGCGCCTGCGGGGTGAGCAGGCCCTCCGCTTTCGCAAGCGCCACCAGTTCGTCGCGCAGGGCATCGGTCGGGCCGTGCTGGGTCAGCCGCGGATCCTTTTCGAACGGGATGATCTTGTCGATGACGAACTGCCGGACCCGCTGCGCCAGTGCGACGGTTGCCGGCGGAAAGGAAAAATCGGTCATGCAGTGTCCTTCACGAATTCGGCAACGGCGTGGTCGAGGATCGCCAGCGCCAGCGTTTCGAACCCCGCATAGCGGTCGCCGGCCATCTCGCCCCGCTGCCATTTGCGATAGAGTTGCATCCAGGCGACCGCCAGCCGCAGCCGCGCCAATGCCAGCGGCCAACCGAGCGCCCCGGGATCGCCGCCGCCGAGCGCCCGGTAGCGCGCGGCGACCGCGGCGCGGCCGGGCCAGCCGGGGGTGAGCGACGGCACGGCATTAAGCGCCTGCACCGCCACCGGGTCGCCCGCTTCGATCCAGTAGGACAGCAGCACCGCGAGGTCGAAACCGCGCGGGCCACGCGTCGCCATGTCCCAGTCGATCAGCGCCTGCGGTGCCATCGTCACCGGGTCGACGAGCAGATTGTCGGGCTTCATATCCATGTGGAGCAGCACCGGCGTGCCGTCATCGGGCGGCGGCGTGGCTTCGAGCGCGGCAATCAGCGCCGCGGCGGGCGCCGGCAGGCCAGCATCCCAAACGGCGGCGGCGCGTTTGGTCCAGCCGGCGAGCTGGCGCGGGTAAAAGCCTTCGGGCTTGCCGAGGTCGCCAAGCCCGACGGCGTCAGGATCGAGGCGATGCAGCGCGACCATCTGGCCGAGCGTTGCATCGATCAACCGCACGTCGGCGCCCGGCGGCAAGGTGCCAGCGATGGCGATGCCGGGGCGAAATTCGAGCAGCAGGAACGGCGTGCCGAGCACCGTCGCATCATCGCAGAACGCCAGCCCGCGCGGCACGATCGGGAGGTGCTGCACCAGCGCCGACACCACCCGCCATTCGCGCGCCATGTCGCTGGCGCCGGCCGCCAGCACACCGGGTGGTGGCCGGCGCAGCACGGCGGGGCCGGTGGTGAACTCGATGCGGTCGTTGCGGTTGGCGATGCCGCCCGACAGCCGCGTCAGGCCGGTGCCGGGCACCAGCGCCAGGCCTTGCGCTGCCGCCCAGGCGCCCAGCGCCGCGATCTCGCTCACAGCTGCCGCACCATGATCGCGCGCCGCGCCGGATCGAGGCCGATCCCGGCCTCCTGCGCCGGGATTGCCGCCAGCCAGTCGGGCGCCGCGGCGGGCGCGATCTCCACAAAGCCATGGCGCCGATACCAGGGGCCGTTGAAGGCGATGTCGCGATCGGTGGTCAGCGACAGGCAAGCGCAGCCGAGCCCCGGCGCCGCGGCCACCGCCGCCGCCAGCAGCGCGGCGCCATGGCCGCGGCCCTGCGCGGGCATCGCCACCGACACTTCGAGAATATGGAACCAGCCGTCGATCGCCTCGCCGAACAGGAAACCAACCGGCGCATCGTCGGCATCGACCGCGACCCACAGGCTGTGCCGCGCGAGCGCCGCCGCCAGCGCATCGGGCGGCGACGGCGGGTGATCGGCGGCAAAATCCATCGGCGTGCCGCGGAAGCTTTCCCCCGCCGACACCTCGACCGCGGCGAGCAGCGGCAGGTCGGCGGGGCGGGCGGCGCGGATCATGCATCCCGCTAGCATGAAGCCGGGGCGGCATCTATGACGACGCCATGACCCGGATCGTCAGCACCGATCGACTCATTCTGGCGCCCCACGGCGACGCCGATTTCGCCGATATGGCGGCGCTGTGGGGCGATGCCCGGGTGACGGTCTTCCTCGGCGGCGCGGCGTTTTCGGAGGAAGACAGCTGGGCGCGGCTGTTGCGCTATGCCGGCAGCTGGGCGCTGCTCGGTTATGGCTTCTGGTGCGTGCGGCGACGCGACAATGGCGAATATGTCGGTGATATCGGCTTTCTCGAGGCGAAGCGCACCGGTGTCAGCGGCTTCGACGGCGACCCCGAAATCGGCTGGAGCCTGACTATCGCGGCGCAGGGCCAGGGCTTTGCCAGCGAGGCAGTACGGGGCGCGCTCGGCTGGGGCGCGGCGCGGTTCGGGCGCACGGTGGCGATGATCGATCCGCGCAACACGGCGTCCGAAGCGGTGGCGCAGCGCTGCGGCTTCCGCGTCTTTGCCGACGCGACCTACAAGGACCATCCGACCCGCTTGTGGGAATATCGTTTCCAAGCGTAATTTGTCCGGACAACCAGCCGGAGACGCCCCATGCTGCCTGAACGTATCGATTGGCCGAACGGCGCCGTGATGGCGCTGTCGATCGTCGTCAATGTCGAGGAAGGCAGCGAGATGACCGTCGCGCGCGGCGATCGCGGCATGGAGCCGGTCGACGAGCTGGGCATCCACATCAAGTCGCCGATCCGCAATTACGGCAATGAATCCAACTATCTCTATGGCATCAAGGCGGGTGCGCCGCGCATCGTCGCGCTGCTCGACAGCCACGGCATGGCGGCGAGCTGGACGGTGGCGGCGATGAGTCTGGAGAACCATCCGCAGATCGCCGACGCCATCCGCGCGCGCGGCGACGAGGCGATCAGCCATGGCTGGCGCTGGGTCCACCAGTTCAAGATGGACGAGGCGGCGGAACGCGAATTCATCGCCCGCGCCACCGCCAGCATCGAGGCCAGCACGGGCACGCGGCCCTATGGCTGGCTCAGCCGCTATTTCCACACCGACAACACCCGCCGGCTGCTGATCGAGGCGGGCTACGAATATCATATGGACGATTATTCGGGCGATGTGCCGTTCCTCGACACCGGCACCGTGCCCGGCCGGCCGATCGCCATCGTGCCCTACCAGCTCGACACCAACGACATGAAGATGTGGACCGATCCGGCGTACACGCCCCGCGCCTGGCTCGATTACGCCCGCGACAGTTTCGACCAGATCTATGCCGAAGGGCTGGCCGGCAATCCGCGGCTGATGAGCCTGGGGCTGCACCTGCGCATCATCGGCCGGCCAGGCCGGATCGGCGCGCTGGCGGCGTTCCTCGACCATGTCGCGCAGCATGATCGGGTGTGGGTGACGACACGGCGGGCGATTGCGACGGTGGTGCGCGGCTGACGGTGTTGTGCCGGGCTTGGCCGCGTGCCGGCTTCATGCTTCAATCGCGGCCATGCTGAAACGCGCTGCGATCTATGGCGGGCTGCTCGCCGCCGGGGTGCTGGGCCTGCAGGCGCTGGAATATCAGCGGCTGGTGCGAAGCGATGCCGGCGGCTGGTCGCAACTGCTAATGGCGGCGGCGTTCCTCGCGCTGGGCCTATTCGCCGGCGCCCGGCTGTTCGGCCGCCATGATCCGCCCGACCCCGGCAATCCGCAGGCGCAGGCGGCTTTGGGTATCAGCGCCCGCGAGCTCGATGTGCTGCGCGAGATCGCTGCCGGACGGACCAACAAGGAAATCGCCGGCCGGCTGAACATCGCGCCCGATACCGTGAAGACGCACCTGTCGCATCTGTATGAAAAGCTGGGCGCGCGGCGGCGGACAGAGGCCATCGCCCGCGCCCGCGAACTGGGCATGCTGGCTTAGATCTTCCGGGTGACAGCGCCGGAATCACCCATTCGGGCGATTGCCGCCGCCATTATGACCTGCGCTGCTGAGGCGTGTTTTCGGATCGAAGGGACCGCCCATGCTGCGTAACATCATCGTCTTCGGCATCATCGCCGGCATTGTCATCGCCATCCCGACCTTTGCGATCGGCGTGGGGCTGAAGGACAATCCGCCGAGCAGCTATGGCATGCTGATCGGCTATACGACGATGCTCGTGGCGCTGAGCTTTGTGTTCCTCGGCATCAAGCGCCAGCGTGACACGGTCGGCGGCGGCGTCATCGGCTTTGTGCCGGCGCTCGGCATGGGTCTGGCGATCAGCACCATCGCCGGGATGTTCTACGCACTCGGCTGGGAGGCGGCGCTGGCGGTGACCGGCATGGATTTCGGCGCGCAATATGCCGACGCGCTGATCGCTGCGCAAAAGGCCAAGGGCGTCAGCGGGGCGCAACTGGCAGCCTATGTCGCGGAAATGGACGCGTTCCGGCTGCGCTATGCCGACCCGCTGTACCGGATGCCGATGACCTATGCGGAGATTTTCCCGGTGGGGGTGCTGGTGTCGCTGGTGTCGGCGGCGCTGCTGCGGAATCCGCGGTTCATGCCGGCGAAGCAGCGGTAGCCTAAGGCGCCTGTCACCCCGGCGCAGGCCGGGGCCCATGGCCCACCGGCTGTCGGAACGGACGCGCTGGCGTCGGCAATTTCGTGGTTTATGGGCCCCGGCCTTCGCCGGGGTGACTATGTCTCCGCCCAGCGCCGCACCAGATTGTGATAGAGCCCCGACAGCGCCACCACCTCGGCGTGATCGACGCCCAATGTACCCGCCAGGGCCTGGATCGACTGGTCGAGGTCGAACAACATGGTGCGGGCGGAATCGTCGCGGATCATCGACTGGACCCAGAAGAAGCTGGCGAGGCGGGTGCCGCGGGTGACCGGCTCGACACGGTGGAGCGATGAGGCGGGGTAAAGGACGAGATCGCCGGCGGGAAGCTTGACGCCTTGCGCGCCGAACGGGGTTTCGATCGTCAGTTCACCGCCATCGTAGCTGTCGGGGTCGGCAAGGAACAATGTCGCCGACAGGTCGGTGCGGATCTTGATGCCGCCGACCGGGCGGATGGCGTTGTCGATATGGGTGCCGAAATGCTGACCGCCGCTGTAGCGGTTGAACAGCGGCGGCACGGTGCGGTGCGGCAGCGCCGCCGAGACAAAGCGCGACGCGGCGCCCAGCGCATCGAGGATACGATTGCCCCAATCCTGCGCCACCGGATTGTCGCGCGCCAGCTGGTCGTTGTGCTTGACGCGCGCCGATTGCGCGCCGGCAGTGACGCGGCCATCGCCCCATGTTGCAGCGAGCAGATCGGCACGCGCCGCCGCTACCTGGGCGGGCGACAGCACGGCGGGAACATGGATGAGCATGAAGAACCCTAAGACGACAGGGGTCCGGCGCCAAGGCCCCGGCCGCCGGAGGCCCCTATAGCGCGTAACGCAGCGTCAGCAGCGCCGACCGCCCCGGCGCGACATAGGCAAAGGGCGTGCCGCTGCGGTAGATCGCGTCGTAATAGGTCCGGTTGGTCAGGTTGAGGATGTTGAGCTGCAATTCGGCCTTGCCCGACAGTTTCACCCGCGCCGTGGCGTCGAAGCGCCAATAGGCCGGCAGCGTCGCGGTGCCGGCGATCGCCGAGCCGCCGAAGCGTTGCGAATTGTAATTGGCCTGGCCGCCGATGGTCAGCGCGTCGAACACCTGCCAGGTCGCCAGCATGGCGAGGCTGTGTTTCGGGATGTTGGGGAACACCCCGCCGG
>JBBQKM010000137.1:0-7476 GCA_038326915.1 Sphingomonadales bacterium | reverse complement strand
TGTTCATAAAATACCCCCGCCCCGGCCCCCGTGGTACCCCCGCCCCCCCCCACCGTGCGGGGGGGTGCCGGGCCCCCCGCCCCCCCCCCGCCGGAGGCCCCGCACGATCTGCTGCACCGCGATCCACGTATGCCGCCGCCCCCGCCCGGTCTCGATGACGATATCGGCCAGCGCGCGTTTCTCGCGATCGGGCATCTGGGTTTTCAAGATCGCTGCGAATTTTTCAGCTGTCATGCCGGGCCGCGCCAGCACCCGTGCGCGCTGCACCCGCGCCGGCGCGCTGACGACTATGGTCAGGCTGCAACGCTTCCAGCCGCCCTTTTCGAACAGCAGCGGCACATCGAGGATCACTGCGTCCTTCAGACGATGGGCACCGAGGAAAGTCGACTGCGCCTCGCCGACCAGCGGATGCAAGATCGATTCGAGCTGGCGCAGCCCGGCGTGATTGCCAAAGACATGGGCGCCGAGCTTTTCGCGGTGCAACCCGCCGGCGTGGGTGGTGCCCGGAAACGCCGCCTCGATCGCCGCCAGCGCGCGGCCGCCGGGCCCCTGCACGCGCCGCACCTCGGCATCGGCATCGAAGACGGGCACGCCGAGCGAACGGAACATCGCCGCGACGGTCGATTTGCCCATGCCGATTGAGCCGGTGAGGCCGATGACAATCAACGCCTGCGCCTCATTGCGTCAGCAGCGCGCGCAATTCGGCGTCGAACTGTCGCGGCGCCGGCGCCTGGAAAAACAGCTGAAAGGCGAGATCAGCCTGGCCGATCAGCATGGTCAGGCCGTCGACGGTACGGCGGCCGTGCGCGCCCGCCTCTGCCAGCAGCTGGGTTTCGAGCGGTGCATAGACCATGTCGAACACCAGCGCCGCCGCATCGGTGAGCGGCAGTGCATCGAGCACTTCGGCGGGCATCCGCTGCTGGCCCGTCATGCCGAGCGGGCTGGCGTTGATCACCGTGTCGGCGCCGCGCAGCGCGCCGGCCGCATCCTGGAACCGGTGAATGGTACCGGCGACGCCGAAGCTGTCGAGCAGTTCCTGGGCGCGTTCGGCACGGCGGACGATGATGCGCAATTCGCGCATGCCGGCGATATCGAGGGCGTGGAGTGCGGCGCGCGCCGCGCCGCCGGCGCCGATCAGGCAGGTGATGCCAGCGTCGCGGCTGCCCGACACGGCGTCGATGCTTTCCAGCACGCCCTCGACGTCGCTGTTTTCGCCGATCAGGCCCTTGCCGGAGCGATAGACGCAGTTGGTGGCGCCGACCTTTTGCGCGGTGCGCAGCGCCGAATCGACAAGGCTGAGCGCCGCGATCTTGTGCGGGATGGTGACATTGCAGCCGCGCCAGGCCGGATCGTCGCGGCGATCGGCGAGATAGCGCGCCAGGCCATCGGCGCGCACGCGGGTGGCACGATATTCACCACGGACGCCCGATTTCTGCAGCCAGAAATTGTGGATCAGCGGCGATTTCGACTGGTAGATCGGATCGCCGATAACTTCGGCATAGGGGGTTTCGCCGAGATTGAGGCGTGGCCCCGCTGCGGTGGCGGCAGTCTTGGCTGTCATGACGCCAACACGCCGCGAACGCGCAGATAATCGAGCAGTGCCAGCAACGGCAGCCCGCGGATCGTGAACTGGTCGCCATCGACCCGCGTGAACAATTGTGCCCCCAACCCCTCGATCCGATAGCAGCCGACGCAGCCGAGCACGGCGTCGCCTTCGCGATCAAGATAGTCGGCGATGAAGGCGTCCGACAATGGCCGCATTGCAAGGCGGGCGCTTGCCGCCGCGCGCCACACCGGCGTGCCGTTTTCGGCGATGACCGCGGCCGAGACCAGGCGATGCGTCGTGCCCGCCAGCTGGCGCAGCTGCGCGGCCGCCCGCGGCCGCGTTTCGGGCTTGGCGAGCAGCGCACCATCGGCGGCAACGACCATGGTATCGGCGCCAAGCACCAGCACGCCGGGATGGCGGCGCGAGATCTTCACCGCCTTCAGCTCGGCGAGCGCATCGGCAATGCGTTCGGGGGACGCCGCTTCGGCCTGCAACGCCGTTGTCACCGCGTCTTCATCGACATGCGCCGGCAACGCCTCGTGCACGATGCCGGCAGCCGCCAGCATGGCGCGGCGCGCGGCGCTCTGGCTAGCGAGGATGATCATTCGCCGGCCTCGCCCTTGTTGGCCCGCGCTTCGCTGGCGCGATCGGCGCGCGCTTGCACGAGGTTGATGATCGCGGCGGCGGTTTCCTCGATCGAACGGCGCGTCACGTCGATGACCGGGATATCATGGTCGGCAAACAGCCGCCGGGCAAAGGCCAGTTCCGATTCGATACCGCCGAGATCGACATAATCGGTATCGGGCGACTGGCCGAGCGTCAGCAGCCGGTTGCGGCGGATCATCACCAACCGGTCGGGCGCCGTCGTCAGCCCGACGACCAGCGGGCGTTTCAGCGCAAACAGCGTTACCGGCGGCGGCGATTGGGGCACGATCGGGATGTTCGCGGTCTTGTAGCCGCGGTTGGCGAGGTAGATCGACGTCGGCGTCTTCGAGGTGCGCGACACCCCGGCGAGGACGATATCGGCTTCCTCCCAATCGTCATGGGCGGCGCCATCATCATGGACCATCGTGTAGTTGATGGCATCGACGCGCTGGAAATACGCCTTGTCCATGACATGCTGGCGCCCGGGCCGCCGCGTCGCGACCTGGCCGAGCAGTTCCGAAAGCGCGCCGATGGTCGGATCGAGCGGCGAGACGATCGGCAGGCCGAGACTGGTGCAGCGCAATTCAAGCCGATCGCGCACGCCGCCATCGACGAGCGTGTAGATGATGAGCCCGGGTTTGCGGGCAATTTCCTCGATGACGCGATCGAGATGCCCCTCCGATCGCACCATCGGCCAGAAATGCTTGATGGCTTCGACGCCTTCGAACCGCGCCAGCCCGGCCTTGGCGATCGATTCGAGCGTCTCGCCGGTTGAATCGCTGACGAGATGCAGGTGCAGCTTGGCACGCTCGACGCTCATCGGGCGGCCAACTGGCAAAGACTCTTGGGGCTAACACTGGGGATAAGCATCGGTCACAGGGGTTAAGCCGCGGCGGTATCGGCCGGCAAGCGGGATTTGCAACAATTCCGCCGCGGGCGGCGCCCGGCGGCCGTCGATTCATCCCGAGGTGGAAGACTCCACAGGCCGGGTTGTGGATAACGGGGACAGGTCGTGCGACTCGCGGCGAGTCATTCGATTACCCTTGTGGCCGGTTGTGGATGATTCTGCCGCCAGCAAATAATCCCGGCTTCCACACCCCCCTACAACCATCATCACCAGATTCATGATTCATGATTTGAAGAGTGGTTGTGCAGCCCCCTTGACCCATTGCGCCCAGCCCTTGAAAGGGATTGGCATGATCAGTCCCAAACCCCCCACCAAACCGCTGACCGACCCGCCGCTGCTCGCCGTGCTGAAGGGCGAACGCCGCGATCCGCCGCCGGTGTGGCTGATGCGCCAGGCCGGCCGCTATCTGCCCGAATACCGGGCGCTGCGGGCCGAAAAGGGCGGTTTTCTCGAACTCGTCTATGACAGCGATGCCGCCGCCGAAATCACCCTGCAGCCGATCCGCCGCTTCGGCATGGACGGCGCCATCCTGTTTTCCGACATCCTGATTGTGCCGCACGCCATCGGCCAGGGCCTGACCTTTGGTCCCGGCGAAGGCCCGCAGCTGACCCCGCCGCTGTCCGACGCGCGTTTCGACGCGCTGGTGGCAAAGCCCGAATATCTGGCCAAGATTTACGAAACCGTCGCCAAGGTGAAGGCACAGCTCGGCCCGCAGACGACGATGCTGGGCTTTGCCGGCAGCCCGTGGACCGTTGCCACCTATATGGTCGCCGGGCATGGCAGCAAGGACCAGGCCGAAACGCGCCGCCTCGCCTATACCGACCCGCAAGGTTTCCAGGCGCTGATCGACAAGATCATCGCGGTCACCGTCGATTATCTGTCGGGGCAGATCGAGGCCGGTGCCCAGGCCGTGCAGCTGTTCGACAGCTGGGCAGGTACGCTGTCGCCGGCGCAGTTCGAACGCTGGGTGATCGCGCCGACGGCGGATATCGTCGGCCGGCTGATGGTGCGCCATGGCGATGTGCCGATTATCGGCTTCCCCAAGGGTGCTGGCGCCAAGCTGGCGGCCTATGCCGCCGAAACCGGAGTCGATGCCGTCGGCCTTGATGAAACCATCGATCCGGCCTGGGCCGATGCGATGCTGCCGCCGGGCATGCCGGTGCAGGGCAACCTCGATCCACTGGCGCTGATTTCGGGCGGCGAGGCGCTGACAAGTGCCGTCAACCGGATCAGGGCGGCGTTCGATTCGCGCCCGCATGTCTTCAACCTCGGCCATGGCATCCTGCCCGATGCGCCGATCGCCCATGTCGAGCAGCTGATGGCGATGCTGCGCCAGCCGTTCTGATGTTCATCGGCTGGCTCGGCGATGCCTATCTGTGGGTCAAGGCGGTGCACGTCATCTTCGTCATCTTCTGGATGGCGGGCATGTTCATGCTGCCGCGCTTCCTTGTTTACTGGCATCCGGTGCCGGCCGGATCGCCCGAAAACCAGCTTTGGGCCGATCGCTGCAACCGGTTGAAGCGGATCATCCTCAATCCCGGCATTACCATCGTCTGGGTGCTCGGCATCGCGCTCGGCTTTCACCTGGGCTGGCCGCTATGGCTGTGGCTGAAACTGCTGTTCGTTCTCGGCCTGTCGGGGTTCCACGGCTGGATGATCGGCGCCGCCCGCAAATTCGCCGCCGGTGAGCGGCCCTATGCCGAAAAGACGCTGCGGTTGGTCAACGAGATCCCGTCGCTGGTGACGATTGCCGTCGTTATCCTGGTGATCGTCAAGCCGTTTTAAGGTTTGAACGGCCTCCGGCGGCTGGGGCCGGCGGCCCCAGACCCCAATCCTTGTGTGTTGCACTTTGGAGCCATCGGTGGCTGCCCAGGCCAACGAAATGGGGTTTGGGGCCTGCGGCCCCAACCGCCGGAGGCTCTGTTTCCGCCCGCTCAGCCCTTGCGCGATGCTTTTTCATCGAGGCCGGAGACACCTTCGCGGCGTTCGAGTTCGGCGCGGATATCGTCGAAGCTGAGCCCGGCATCGACGAGCAGTAGCGCCAGGTGAAAGACCAGGTCGGCCGATTCCGACACGATCTCGCCGCGGTCCTTGCCCATCGCGGCAATCACCGTCTCGACGGCTTCCTCCCCGAGCTTCTGGGCGATCTTGGCGCGGCCCTTTGCCGTCAGCCGTGCGACATAGGATGTCGCCGGATCGGCGTTGCGGTTGAGCGCGATGCGCGCCACCAGCCGGTCGAGGACATCATCGGTCATTGCCGCACCCTTATTCCCGCGCCCGCCAGCGCCGCCTTGGCATCGGCAACCGAAGCCTGGCCGAAGTGGAAGATCGACGCCGCGAGCACCGCACTGGCATGGCCTTCAAGGACACCGCTGACAAGATCTGTCACGCTGCCGACGCCGCCCGATGCGACCACCGGCACCGGCACGGCATCGGCGATAGCGCGGGTGAGCGCGAGATCATAGCCGCTGCGCGTGCCGTCGCGGTCCATGCTGGTCAGCAGGATCTCGCCGGCACCGAGGCGCGCGGCGGTGATCGCATAGTCGACCGCATCGATGCCGGTGGCGCGGCGGCCGCCATGGGTGAAGATTTCCCAGCGGCCATTGCCGACCGATTTCGCATCGACCGCGACGACAACACATTGCTCGCCAAAGCGCATCGCCAGCTCGCCGATCAGCGCCGGACGCACCACTGCCGCCGAATTGACCGCAACCTTGTCGGCACCGGCAAGCAGCAAGGCCCGCGCATCCTCGACGCTGCGCACGCCGCCGCCGACAGTGAGCGGCATGAAGCAGACATCGGCTGTGGCCTCGACGATATGCAGCAGCGTGCCGCGATCTTCATGCGCCGCGGTGATATCGAGAAAGGTCAGTTCATCGGCGCCGGCGGCATCATAGGCGCGCGCGGCCTCGACCGGGTCGCCGGCATCGCGCAGCGCGACAAAATTGACGCCCTTGACCACCCGGCCGCCGGCGACATCGAGGCAGGGGATGACGCGGACGGCGAGCGTCACGCCGCTGCCGCCAGGGCTGCGCGCAGATCGAGCCGGCCGTCGTAAAGCGCCCGACCGGTGATGACGCCCTCGATATTGAGCTGGCCGACCAGCGCCGTGATATCGGCCATGCCGGCGACGCCGCCGCTGGCGATCACCGGGATCGGGCTGACAGCGGCGAGCGCGATCGTTGCCTCGAGGTTGACACCGCGAAGCATGCCGTCGCGGCCGACATCGGTGAACAGCAGTGCTGCCACGCCCGCATCGGCAAACCGCGCCGCCAGCTCGGCGACTGACACCGTCGAGCGTTCCGCCCAGCCGCGCGTTGCGACCATGCCGTCGCGGGCATCGACTGCAACGACGATTCGGCCGGGATGCGCGCTGGCGATTTCGCGGACCAGCGCCGGGTCCTCGAATGCCGCCGTGCCCATCACCGCGCGCCAGACGCCAAGATCGAACCACGCCTCGACATTCGCGCGCGTGCGAATCCCGCCGCCGACCTGCACCTGGCCGGGGAACGCCGCCAGCGCCGCCGCGACTCCGGCGGCGTTGCGGCTTTCACCGGCAAAGGCGCCATCGAGATCGACGACATGCAGTGCGGTGGCGCCGGCATCGGCAAACGCCCGTGCCTGGGCGCCGGGATCTTCGTTATAGACCGTAGCGCGATCCATGTCGCCCTCGGCCAGCCGCACGCACTGGCCGCCCTTGAGGTCGATGGCAGGAAAAATGATCATTTGGCGAGCCAACGCTTGAGGAACGCCAGCCCATAGGCCTGGCTCTTTTCCGGATGAAACTGCACGCCCCGGATATTGCCGCGCGCCACGATCGCCGGGAACACGCCGCCATGGTCGCTCGTCGCCCGCACATCCGCAAAATCGGCAGGGTCAAAGCGATAGGAATGCACGAAATAGGCATCGCCCTCCGGTGCGCCGCTGTCATTCGCCGCGACAACCCGATTCCAGCCCATGTGCGGAATCTTCAACGCCGGATCATCGGGCTGCAACCGGGAAACGACCCCCGGCAACCAACCTAGACCCTTGTGCACGCCGTGCTCATGACCCTCTGTCGCCAGCAACTGCATGCCGACGCAAATTCCCAGAAACGGCCGCTCATGCTGACGGACAGCCTTATTCAGCGCGTCCTCGATACCCGCCGCGCCGCGCAGCGCATTGATGCAATGGGCAAAGGCGCCAACGCCTGGCAAGACGATGCGATCCGCGCCTGCAATCCGCGCCGGATCGCTGGTGATCTCGACGCCCGTTGCGCCGGCAGCCGCCAGCGCTCGCGCCACCGATCTCAGATTGCCCGCGCCATAATCGACGACGGCGATGCGTTCAGACATCGGTCAGCGGCGCGCCGCCCAGCGTGCCCTTGGTGGAAGGTACC
>JBBQKM010000136.1:0-7565 GCA_038326915.1 Sphingomonadales bacterium | reverse complement strand
CGGCCGGGTGAGCGCGCCTTCGCTGCGCGGCGCGTCGTACCAGAGCGCGCGCGGCCGCGTCGCCACATAGCCGAGCGAGATCGCCGTCAGCCCGACCATCATCGCGATCACCGGCGCCCGCCAGCGGCGCGCCAGCCGCGTCGTGTCGGCATGGCGCAGCGCCACCAGCATGAGCAGGGTCAGTAGCGGCCAGAGTTCGGCGGTGTAGCGATAGTCCATCGTGCCATAGCTGAGCTGGAGCAGCGCCGTGACCAGCAGGCCGAGCGCCGCGAGCGCCAAGGGGGCGGCGGTCGCATCGCCGCGCCGCAACAACCGCCACAGCAGCCAGCCGCCCAAGCCCGCGAGCAGCAGCGCCAGCGGCGCGAACAGGATGTAATGCACCGAGCTGTAGCTGTGGATCTCCACCGTGCCGCCGCCCAGCGCCTTGATCGTTTCGTTGCGCCAGCGCGCGCCGCCGATCAGGTCGTAGACGATGTTGGGGAGGATGCGCACGAGGCTGAACTGCTGGTCGACAAAGGTCTGCAGCCGGTCGCTCCACGGCTGGATGCGGCCAAAGCCCCATTCGCGCACCGACCAGCCGCTGGTCAGCCGGCCGAAGCGCGCATAGCCCAGCGCCAGATAGGCGGCGCCGGCGGCGAACAGCACCGCCAGCGGCACGATGGCGGCGCGCGCGGCGGCCAGCGTTGCCCCGCGCGGATCGGCGCGCAGGCCGGCGAGCGACGGCAGCAAAAGGCCAAGGGTCGCGACATAGAGCCCGACGGCATAGGTCTGGCGGCCGTGCACCGCGAGGCCGGCGACGAGCGCATAGAGGATCAGCCGACGCCCCGCCGGCGCGCGCCGCGCCACCAGCAGGTCGTTGGCGAGCATGGCGACAAAGAACGACGCCAGCATCGCCGCCGCGGCATAGGGGTGGTGGTAGAGATTGGCGTTCTGGACGAGCAGGAAGCTGCCCGATCCGAACCACAGGATGAGGCTGACGACCACAACGAGCAGCTTGTCGATGGCGGCGTCGCGCCCGCTCGCCCGCCAGATGCGCAGCACCGCCAGCTGCAATGCCACCTGGCCGGCGACGAGCATCCCCCAGACGATGAGGTTCGACACCGGCACCTGCCGCAAATCGAGGAACGGCAGCAGCGGCAGCCGCAGCAGCGCCGGCACCAGGCCATAATAGAGATGCACCTTGCCGCCGACATACAGGCCTTCGGCGCCGATCGCTTCGGCCGGAATGTCGAGCCGGCCCTGGGTCAGCGCCAGCGCCAGCTGGTTATAGGCCTGCCAGCCATACGCCGGGCCGAACAGGTTGAAGCTGCCCTGGGTGATGATTGCCACCCAGGCGAGCGCCGGCACGGCAAAGGCGATCAGCCAGAGAGGCGGGCCGAACCGCAGGGTGCCCATCACGATTGCGGTTCGGCGCGCGACGGCCGGAAGACGATGTGGCGCATGGCCACGAATTTGACCACGAACGACACGCCGATGACGATGGCCTGGGCGATCCAGTAGAGGACGCCGGCCTGGTAGAGCAGCAGGAAGGCCAGATACTCGGCGCCGCGAAAGACGAGGCTGGTCGCGGCGAAGCGGCCGAGCGAGGCCGATGCGCTGCCGCGGTGGCGGAATACATAGCGCCGC
Organism: Sphingomonadales bacterium; assembly: GCA_038326915.1. Lineage (GTDB taxonomy): Bacteria > Pseudomonadota > Alphaproteobacteria > Sphingomonadales > Sphingomonadaceae > Sandarakinorhabdus. The sequence continues at coordinate 5,939 of JBBQKM010000136.1, read as the reverse complement.
AACAGCACGAAATTGAAAACGAAGACGACGGCAAAGCCGATGGCGACGCCCAGCCGCGGGTCGGCACCCAGACGTTCGTGAAGCAGCACCGGCAACCCCAGCGAGATCAGCGCGCTGGCCAGCGACAACAGGCTGTAGCGCACCAGCTCGATCCGGCTTCGTCGCACTGCCATCAGCCGTCCGCCGGCTTGCGCAGCACCGCCATCAGGCTGAGTCCGTCGGCAATCGGCAGCCGATCGACCAGCCGTACCACCCCCAGCCCAAGGTTGATCAGCCGCAGTTGCCAAGGGGCAAAGCTGCGCGAAAAATTTGTCTCGCGGCGCTTGCGCAGGCGATAGGCCAGCCCGCCGACGCGGTTGATCGACGCCAGATGCACGAGTTCGAGACCGGTTGCCGCCCCCAGCGCCGCCAGCGTTTCGGGGTCATAGCGGCGGTAATGGCCCGAGGCGCGGTCCATCGCGCAATAGCGCGCGCTGCCCGCCGGCACCTTGACGAGCAGATGGCCGCCGGGGGCGAGGAAGCCGCGCGCCGTGGCGAGAAAGGCGGCATCGTCGGCAAAATGTTCGAGCACGTCCATCATCATGATGGCGTCGGCGCGGATGACGCCGAGTTCGGGCCAGTCCGCCGTCATCAGGTCGGCGCGCACGGTTTCGACGTTGCGCAAGCCGCGGTCGCGGATGCCCTGCAGCAGGATATCGTCATGATCGACGGCGATCACTCGGTCGGCACGATCGATGACGAACGGCAGGCCCCAGCCGGCGCCGCAGCCGAGCTCGATCACCGTGCCGTGCAGCCAGCGGCCGAAATGGCCATAGGTCCAGGCGTAGTAATTGGGCAGCAGGCGCATCGGCTGCTGGATGGCGTGGAAGGTGCGGTTGACCGCAGCCAGCGCCGGATCGGCGGCGATCGCGTCGGTCACGGCCGGCGCTCGAACGGTGCGACGGTGTTTTCCTGGCGCGGTCCGGCGTCACCGAGCCGGCCGAAATCGCGATCCTCGACCAGCCGCGATGGCGAATGCTGCGTTTCAAGTTCCATGCGCCGCAGCTTTTCGAGGACGGTTTCGATGAGCTGGCGATTCTTGCCCTGCAGGTCGGCGATCAGCCCGAGCAGCAGCGTCAGGATGCCGATGACGAGGAAGATGCCGCCGAGCACCACCGACTGGATCTTGCCTTCGCCCTGCCCGATCGCGAACAGCACGAGGAAACGCACCAACGGCACCAGCCCGATGACGAGGAACACCGATCCCAGCGCCAGGAACGCGCGCAGCGGCTTATACATCGCATACATGCGCAGCATCGTCGTGCCCTGGCGCCCGACGAAATTCGCCGTGCTCTTGAACAGGCGCGAATCGCGGGTCTTCGCATTGGTGCGGATCGGCACCCAGCCGACTGCCATGTTCTTGCGCCCGGCCTGGACCAGCATGTCGACCGAAAAACTGTAGCTCGTCATGATGTTGAGCCGCAGCGCCGCATCGCGCGAGATGGCGCGAAAGCCGCTGACGGCGTCGCGCACCTCGATCCGCGCCAGCCGGCTGGCGACGGCGCTGCCCCAGCGCTGCAGGCGTTTCTTCAGCGGCGAGAAATGCGCGATGCCGGCGGTCTGGCGGTCACCGACGACGATATCATAATCGCCACCGATGATCGGCGCGACCAGCTTGGGGATATCGGCGCCTTCATACTGGTTGTCGCCATCGGTGGTGACGATGATGTCCGCCCCCAGCCGCAGCGCCAGGTCGACGCCGCGGCGAAAGCTGGCGCCGAGCCCCATATTGGCCTTGTTGACAAGGATATGCTCGACACCATGCGCCCGCGCCACGGCGACAGTGGCGTCGGTCGAGCCATCGTCGATGACAAGGATTTCGACCGCCGACACGCCGGGGATGCGGCGCGGAATGGCCGCCAGCGTCGCCGGCAAGGTCGCCGCCTCGTTGAAGCACGGGATCTGGACGATGACGCGCAACCCCGAACCCCTCAACCGGACTACAGGATCGACATTACCGGCAATTGACTGCGGTGGGAATGCCGCAATGCAGCAAGTTAGTGGTTCATCGCGTCGAAGAAGTCCTTGTTCGTCACCGAATCCTTCATCTTGTCGAGCAGGAATTCGACCGCGTCGACGGTGCCCATCTGCATCAGGATGCGGCGCAGCACCCACATCTTCGACAGCGTCGCCTTGTCGACGAGCAGTTCTTCCTTGCGGGTGCCCGACTTGCCGATGTCGATCGCCGGGAACACGCGCTTGTCGGCGATCTTGCGGTCAAGGACGATTTCGCTGTTGCCGGTGCCCTTGAACTCTTCGAAAATCACTTCGTCCATGCGGCTGCCGGTATCGATCAGCGCGGTCGAGATGATGGTCAGGCTGCCGCCTTCCTCGATGTTGCGCGCCGCGCCGAAGAAACGCTTGGGCCGCTGCAGTGCGTTGGCGTCGACACCGCCGGTCAGCACCTTGCCCGATGATGGCACTACCGTGTTGTAGGCGCGGCCGAGGCGGGTGATGTTGTCGAGCAGGATAACGACATCGCGCTTGTGCTCGACCAGCCGCTTGGCCTTTTCGATGACCATTTCGGCGATCTGGACGTGGCGGGTGGCGGGCTCATCAAAGGTCGAGGAAATCACCTCGCCCTTCACCGTGCGCTGCATGTCGGTGACTTCTTCGGGGCGTTCGTCGATCAGCAGCACGATCAGGTAGATTTCGGGGTGGTTTGCCGAGATCGACCGCGCGATGTTCTGCATCATCATCGTCTTGCCAACGCGCGGCGGCGCCACGATCAGGCAGCGCTGGCCCTTGCCGAGCGGCGCGACGATGTCGATGACCCGGCCGGTCTTGTCCTTGATCGTCGGGTCGTTGTTGTCGAGGTTGAGCTTTTCATCCGGGTACAGCGGCGTCAGATTGTCGAAGTTGACACGGTGACGAACGACGTCCGGATCGTCAAAATTGATCGCGGTGATGCGCACCAGGCCGAAATAGCGCTCGCCATCCTTGGGACTGCGGATTTCGCCTTCGATCGTGTCACCGGTGCGCAGGCCGAATTTGCGGACCAGCTGCGGCGTCACATAGACGTCGTCGGGGCCGGCGAGATAATTGCTGTCGGCGGAGCGCAGGAAGCCGAAACCATCGGGCATGACCTCGATGGTACCGGTGCCGGTGATTTCATTGCCGGCGTCGGCCGTGGTTTTCAGAATCGCGAAAATGATATCCTGCTTGCGCAGCGTCGAAGCGTTCTCGATGCCGAGTTCCTCGGCCATCACCACCAGTTCGGCGGGGGTTTTGCGCTTCAGATCGTGAAGATGCATGGGGGTCTTTTCAATAAGGAGTCCGGGCGCTGTCGGGGTCGAAAACCTGCGATGGCGGGACTAGAGAGACCGCGCACGAGGACCGGCGCGGTGATTGCGAGATAAGCCTGCACGGCCGCAGGGTCAAGGTCATTAGCGCGCGCGCATCAGGCGGTAGCGCACTTGCTGTTTGAATCCGGTGCACCCCAGCACGTTCGCGGGCCGGAATACCGGGCGAAAGCGGAACCGGGTGATTACGGCTTCCGTCGACGGGCCGAAGATGAAGGGCGGCGACCCGATAACGGTCCGGATATTTGCGGGCACGCCGCTCGCCGTGATGTCGTAGCCGATCTGCACGAAGCCGGCGGTATTCATTTTCCTTGCATCCTGCGGGTAGTCCGCGTCGGTAAAATAGTTTTTCAGCCCGAGGGGACGGACATCGACAATCGCGCATTGTTCCGCGGACAAGCCGGTCGCGGCAACCGCATCGGCAGCCCTCTGTGTATCCTTTGCCGCCAGCGCCTGGCTCGACAGGCGCAACAGCGCCGCCGTCCGGATCGGGTCGGCGTCACCAAGGCTGCTGGCCGGCATCGCCACGATGCGATCGAGCAGGTCCCGTGACGCCTGCGTATTGCCCAGTTCGTCCTCGGCCTCCGCCAGGCGCAAGCGCGCAAACATATTGATCCTGCTGTCGGTACTGCCGACTGCACTGGCGTCTGCCAGCAGGATTCGCAGCGCGTTGCGGTCGTCGACGACGCGCGTCTGGGCGCGGCTGGTGGCCTTCGCCCAAGCGATATCGTCGAGCCTGGCGCGTCCGATCACCGTCGCCGGCGCCCCAGCCGCAACCATCAGCGCGAGGCGGCGAACGGCCGCGGCGGCACGATCGGGTCCGGGCGCGACCACGTTGGCGGCAAGCCAGGTCAGCGGCGGGATCAGCTGCGGCGATTGCGCACCGGTGGCGGCCTCGCGGCGGGCAATTTCGGCGCGGATCAGCGGCAGCGCCTCGGCCGCATTGGCGGGCGGCTCGGTCATCGCCGGCAGCCCCTTCGCCGACAGCCACCGGTAATAGTCGGTGTCGAACGTCCGCGCTATCGGATCGCTGCTGGCGCGATCGGTAAGACAGCGCAGTTCGACCCTGATGGCCTGCCGCCAGAACGGATCGAGGCGTTTGACGTCGGTGGCGTTCCAGTACCAGTTGCGGACCGCCTGGGAAAACAGCGCCTCCGGGCCGTTGTCGGGGGCGTCGGCCCCGGCGTCAGGACCGCGGCTGGCGTAGATCGGCGTGACACTGGTGACGCGACCGTCGTCACCGATGGTGAATTCGATGACGGCCAGTGCATCGGGTGCGATGCCCGACACCGGTGCGCACTCCGGCAACGGCATCGCGGCCGCCGTGGTCAGCCCCATCTGGTCCAGCTGGGCAGCGCCGGCATAATAAACCCGCGACCGCACCTCCGCCATGTTGCCGCGCAGGTAGCTGGCGACGACCATGTCACCGCGGACCAGGAGATCGATAACGCTGACCTTTGTGGTGTTCGCGCCGCCGGCAGCGCGGGCCGCGAGCGACAGCCAGCGCTCCGCTTCGGCGGGCTTGCTGTCGTTGAGCTCGACCCTCCCGCGCAGCATCCGGAGTGTTGCAAGCTGGTCTGCGGCATCGGCGGCGGCGGCGGGCGGCGGGCTGGCCAGCAAGGCGTCGAGCAGCCGGCGCGCTTCGGCCGGATCGGACCAGATCAGGGTGCGCGCCAGGGCGGTGCGGGCCCCGGCTTCGCTGGCGCTGCCGGGCGCAAGGCCGCCGCTGGCAAGGGCCGCGCGATAGCTTTCCGCCGCCGAATCGATCTTGCCGAGGGCTTCGCGCGCCCGGCCAAGATCATATTGCATCAGGCCGCGCTCCTCGATATCAGCGGGCTTCGACGCCTTGAAGCCGTCGACGGCCGCCGCAATCAGGGCCTCGGCCTTTTCGGTATCTCCGGTCGCAATCATCACGGCGCCCAGCTGCGCGCGAACGATTGCCACCGGCTTGCCTTGCGCGTTGGGCGGGAAGCGCGCGTACAGCGCCGAAAAGGCATCACGACTTTCGATCAGCTTTCCGGCCTCGAACAGGGCCTGCGCGGCGTCGAAATCCTGCTGGACAGTGTTGGCGGCCGCCGCAGGGCTGGCAAGTGCGGCGACGACAAGCAAGGGACGAAGCATTCGATATTTTCTCCAGACCCGTGTTCAGGCTAGCTGCTGCCGGAACACTTGCCAAGCCAGGCTGGGCAACGCTGTCCTACACGCTTGTTTTCGGATAGATTTTTCGATCAGCGAGTCGCCGGGCCGAAGATATATCTTGCAAGCTCCGGCAGTGCGATGTGGGTGACTTTCGAGACTTTCGTTGGATCTGCGACGAAGGCTGGACGGCAAAAGGGGCGAAGCGATGCCAGTGGCGGCGACCGGGGATTATGACGACAACAACATCTTTGCGCGCATCCTGCGCGGCGAGATTCCGTCGCAGCGGGTGTACGAGGACGATTTCGCCATCGCCTTTCACGACATCAACCCGCAGGCGCCGATCCATGTGCTGGTGATCCCGCGCGGGCGCTATATCAGCTGGGCGGATTTTTCGGCGCGGGCGCCGGATGCCGAAATCGCCGGCTTCGTGCGCGCCGTCGGCCAGGTGGCGCGCGACCT
>JBBQKM010000135.1:0-7568 GCA_038326915.1 Sphingomonadales bacterium | reverse complement strand
GCTCGCCCCCGGCCTCGCCGCCGCCGCACCGCTGCGCGTGCTGGCAGCGAGCAGCCTGACCGAAGCGATGACCGCTGCCGCCGCTGGCTATGCCGCCACCGGCCACCCGCGGCCGGTGCTGGTGTTTGCCGGATCGCCGGCGCTGGCGCGGCAGGTCGTCGCTGGCGCGCCAGCCGGGGTGTTCATTTCCGCCGACACGGCCTGGATGGATGCCGCCGAAAAGGCGGGCGCCATCGTGCCCGGCAGCCGCCGCACCATCGCCGGCAACCGGCTGGTGCTGGTGGTGCCCGCCGACCGGCCGCGCACCGCGAAATTGGTGCGCGGTTTCGACCTCGCGGCGTTCACCGGTGCCGGCCGCTGGACCACCGGCGACCCCGATTCGGTGCCTGCCGGGCGCTATGCGCGGGCGGCACTGACCAGCCTTGGCGCCTGGGATCGCGCGCTGCCGCGGCTGGCGCGCGCCGAAAATGTCCGCAGCGCGCTGGCGTTTGTCGAGCGCGGCGATGCGGCGGCGGGGATCGTCTATGCCACCGATGCCCGCGCTTCGGCGCGGGTGGCCGTTGCCGGCGTGTTCCCGGCGGCCAGCCACCCGCCGATCGTCTATCCGGCGGCGCTGGTAAAGGCCGGCGCCGATGCCGAAGCGCGCGGCTTTCTCGCCTTTCTCGTCGGGCCCCGGGGCCGGGCGATCCTGCAATCGCAAGGGTTCACCACGCCATGATCATCGCGCTTTTGCTCGCTGCCGCACCGCTGGCGATTCCGTTCGATGCCGCCGCCCGCGCCGGGTTGCCTGCGGCCAGCGCCATGCTGACCGCGCATGGTGACAATGTGACGTGCGAGGGCGTCTGGCTCGGCGACCTGCTGGCCCGTGCCGGGCTGCCGTCGGGCGAGGCGCTGCGCGGCCCGGCGCTGGCTACAATGGTGGTCGCCGATGCCGCCGATGGCTATCGGACTGTGTTCAGTCTCGGCGAACTCGACGCCAAGCTCGGCAACCGGCAGGTGCTCGTCGCCGATCGCTGCAACGGCAAGCCGCTTGCTGCCGCCGATGGTCCGGTGCGGCTGGTGGTGCCCGGCGAGGCGCGCGCCGCGCGATCGGTGCGGCAATTGACGCGGCTGCAGGCGGTCGTGGTGGCCCCCTGATCGCATGATCGAGCCCCTGGCGTCGGCCGAAACCGAGGCGATCCTTGTCAGCCTGAAAGTGGCCGGCGTCGCCACCCTGTGCACGCTGCCGCTGGCGTTTGCGCTGGCCTGGGCCCTGGCGCGGCGGCAGTTTCCGGGGAAGGCGCTCGCCGATGCGCTGGTCAACCTGCCGCTGGTGCTGCCGCCCGTCGTCACCGGCTATCTGCTGCTGCTCGCCTTTGGCCGCGATGGCCCGATCGGCCAGGCTCTGGCGGCGATCGGCGTGTCGGTGCTGTTTCGCTGGACCGGCGCGGCGATCGCCGCCGGCGTGATGGCGCTGCCGCTGATGATCAGCCCGATGCGGCTGGCGCTGGAGGGGATGGACCGCCGGCTCGAGGCGGCGGCGGCGACGCTGGGCGCCTCGCGCCGGCGGGTGTTCGCCACCATAACGCTGCCGCTGGCGCTGCCCGGCATCATCGCCGGCACGGTGCTCGGCTTTGCCAAGGCGCTCGGCGAATTCGGCGCCACCGCGATCTTCGTCTCGGCCATCCCCGGCGAGACCGAAACCCTGCCGCTGGCGATCAATGCCTTCCTCCAGGTGCCGGGCGGCGAGGCTTCGGCGCTGCGGCTGGCGCTGCTCAGCATTGCCATCGCCTTTGCCGCGCTGGTGGCGGCGCAATGGTGGCAGCGCCGCGCGCTGCTGCACCGCAAATGAGCATCGATGTCGCCATCACGCTGCAACGCGGCGATTTCGGCCGCAGCATCGCCTTTGCCTCCGACGCCCCGGTGACGGCGCTGGTCGGCGCCTCGGGCGGCGGCAAGACGAGCGTGCTGCTCGCCATCGCCGGGCTGGTGCGGCCCACAGCGGGCCATATTCGCGTCGGCGGACGCACACTGTTCGACGCCGCCGCCGGCATCGATGTGCCGGCACAGCAGCGCGATCTTGGCGTCATGTTCCAGGATTCGCGGTTGTTTCCGCACCTGAGCGTGCGCGCCAACCTGGGCTATGCGCATCGCGCCACGCCGGCGGAGGTTGCCGCCATGGCCGATCGGCTAGGCATCGCGCCGCTGCTCGATCGCTGGCCGCGGCATTTGTCGGGCGGCGAGGCGCGCCGCGTGGCGCTCGGCCGGGCGCTGCTGGCGCGGCCGACGGCGCTATTGCTCGACGAACCGCTGGCGCATCTCGACCCCGAACGGGCCCAAGCCCTGCTGGCCCTGATCGCCGAATCGGGTCGTGGGTTGCCGCTACTTTATGTCACGCACGTCCCGGACGAGGCAAAGGCGCTGGGGGCGGCCATCGTGGCGATCTGAAATCATTACGTTTCCGCGACTCTATGGTAAATATTGCAAATTCAGCCCAATATTAATCACTCTGTTCAGCTTTCCACTGTTAGGGCGACCCATCGGCTCCACATAACGGGGCACAATCGTTCGAAAAGAGGAAGAAGATGCGTCTCGCCATTCTGGATGATGACCGCGAGCTTTGCGCGCAGGTCGCTTCCGTCATGCGCAGCGCCGGCCATGCCTGCTATGAATTCCATAGCGGCGAGGCCCTGCGCCGCGCGCTCCGCCGTGAAAGCTATGACCTGCTGCTGCTCGACTGGGAACTGCCCGACCTGTCGGGGGTCGATCTGCTCGCCTGGGCAAGGGCAACGCTGCCCGCGCCACCGCCGGTGATCATGCTGACCGGGCGCACCGGCGATGGCGACATCGTCCACGGCCTCGATATCGGCGCCGACGATTATGTCACCAAACCGATCAATACCGCCATACTGACGGCCAGGGTGGAGGCGCTGTTGCGCCGCAGCTATGGCCAGTCGACAGGGCCCAAGGTCGAAAGCTTTGGCGATCATGTCTTTGATCCGATGGGGATGACCGTCAGCGTGCGCGGCACCGAAGTCGATTTGACCGCCAAGGAGTTCGGGCTGGCGCTGCTGCTGTTCCGCAACATCAACCGGCCGCTGTCGCGGGCGCACATCATGGAAACCGTCTGGGGGCGCAATCCCGACATTCCCAGCCGTACGCTCGATGCCCATGTCTCGCAGATCCGCGGCCGGCTCGGGCTGCGTCCCGAACATGGCCTGCGCCTCGCATCGGTCTACAGTTTTGGCTATCGTCTCGAACAGATCGATTCCGTCACGACAGAAGGCTGACCTTGGCACCATATCGCGCCGTTGCCGCCACCCTGTTGCTGCTGCCGGTGGTGGCGGCAGCAGCGCCGGCGGCCATCGCGACGGCGGAACAGCCGCCCGCGGTGCGCTATACGGTGCAGGCCGGCGACACGCTGATCGGCATCGCCGACCGCGCGCTGGTCACCCAGGCCGACTGGCGGGTGGTGGCGCGCGCCAACCGGGTTGCTGATCCGCGCCGCCTGCCGATCGGCAAACAACTGCTGATCCCGGCGCAATTGCTGAAACGCGAGCCGCTGACGGCCAGCATCGCGGCCTTTTCGGGCCAGGTGACGCTGGCGCCGGGGGGAGCAGCGCGGGTCGGCGGGAGCGTTGCCGCCGGCACGGTGCTGGCGACGGGGCCCAACAGCTTCGTCACGCTGGCGCTCGCCGATGGCAGCCGGGTCACGCTGCCGTCGCAATCGCGCATCCGGGTGGCGGCGCTCGACCGGATTGTCCTCGATGGCCGGCTCGAACGCCGTTTCGAACTGCTGTCGGGGCGCAGCGATTTCGGCGTCACCCCGCGCGAACGCGACGCCGATCGCTTCCTGGTCAAGACGCCGGTGGCGGTGGCGGCAGTGCGCGGCACCGAATTCCGCGTCAGCCATGACGGCGCCGCGAGCACGATCAGCACCGTCGAAGGCAGCGTTGCCGGGCGTGCGGCGGCCGCCGGCGTGGATACCGCTGTCTCCGCCGGCAGCGGCAGCGTGCTCACCGCGACATCGGCGCGGGTGACGGCGTTGCTGCCGGCGCCCAAACTCGTCGATCCCGGCAAGGTGCAGGACGACCCGGCGGTGGTGTTCACGCTGGCGCCGGGCGCGGCCGGGCGACGCCGCGTGCAGCTGGCGCGCGATGCCGGCTTCATCGATGTGTTCGCGGAAGCGGAAACCAGCGGCGATTCGGCCCGCTTCGATGGCATCGGCAACGGCACGCTTTATGCCCGCGCGACGGCGATCGACGGCGATGGTGTCGAGGGGCTGCCCGCGACCTATGAATTCGAACGCTTCGTATCGGGGTTGCAGACCGAAGCCGGGGCACTGGCGGGCAAGCCGCGGCGCACGCGGTTCCGCTGGCAACCCTCGGGCGAGGGCGAACGCCGCTATGATTTCGTGCTGGCGCGCGATGCAGCGCTGGCCGATCGCAGCATCGACGCACCGCAGCTGGCGGGAACCGAGATGATCGTCAGCGGGCTGGCACCGGGCACCTGGTACTGGCGGGTGACGGTGACGGCGATCGATCGCAGCCGAACCCCCGCCCGCCGGCATGTCCGCGTGTTCCCGGTGCAGGCGCTGACCATTGCCCGACAGCGCTGAACCGCTGGTGGCGCGCGGCGTGCGCCGGTCGGCGCGGCTGCTCGGCGAATGGCTGGCGGTGGGTATCGGGCTCAGCCTTGTCGTCACCGCGCTGGTGCTGACCGGCAGCCTGCGCCGCATCGACCATGTCATCTACGACCTGATCATCACCGCGCGGCCGTCGCCGCCGCCCGATTCCATCATCATCATCGGCATCGACGAGGCGAGCCTGGCGCGCACCGGCCCCTGGCCATGGCCGCGCCGGGTCCATGCCGATGCCATCCGGCGGCTGGCGGCGGCGGCGCCGCGGGCCATCGGCTATGATGTGCTGTTCACCGAGGCCACGCCCGACGACGCCGCGCTGGATACGGCGATCCGCGCCGCGGGTGTGCCGGTGGTGCTGCCGATGCAGTTCGTCGTGCCGGGGCATGATGGCCGCGCGCATGACGATGTGCCGCCGCTGGTCGGCAAGGACGTGGCGCGGGTCGGCCAGTCGGCGATCGCGCCCGATGAGGACGGGGTCGTGCGCACGCTGGCGCTGGCGCTCGACGGCACGGTGCGCTGGCCACACGTCGCCGCGCTGCTGGCATCGGCACCGGTAACCACAGTGTTCGTGGCACGGCCGGTGACCGAGCCGTTGCGGCGCAGCGACGAACGGCTGGTCGGATTCCGCGGGCCGCCGGGGTCGTTTCGCAGCATTTCCTTTGCGGCGCTGGCCGCCGGTGAGGTGCCGCCCGAGCTGCTCAAGGGCCGGATCGTGCTGGTCGGCGCAACGGCGGCGGGGCTGGGCGATCAATATGCCGCGCCCAGCGCCGGGCGGTCCGGGGTGATGTCGGGCGTCGAGCTGCAGGCCAGCCTGGTTGCCGACCTGTTGCAGGGGCGCAACCTGCGCCGTGGCGGCGATCTTGCGGCGATCCTGCTGGCGCTGGCGGCGCTGTGGCTGGGCATGGCCGGGCTGTTGCGGCTACGGCCTGCGGCGGCCGCGGTGGGCGGCGCACTGCTGGTGGTGCTGGTGATCGTTGCCGCGGCGCTGCTGTTTGCCCGCACCGGCCTGTGGGTGGCGCCGGCGGGGGCGGTGATCGGGCTGTTGCTCGCCCAGCCGTTATGGGCGTGGCGGCGGCTGGCGGTGGTCAACGACTGGATGATGGCCGAACTGGCCGAGCTTGGCGGCGGCATCGTGCCGAAATTGCAGCGCACGCCCGCCACCGATCCGGTGACGCGGACGACACAATTGCTCGAAGCCACCATCGATCGCGTTGATGAACTGAGGGAAATCGCCGACGCCGCGATCCGCGGCCTGCCCGATCCGACCCTGCTGGTGGCGCGCGACGGCAGCATCGCGGCGGCAAATACCGCCGCCGAAGCGCTGTTCGGCGCAAATCCGGGGCTGGAATCGGTTGATCGCGCGTTCAACGGATTGCCGCGCTTTTCGGCCATGACTCTCGCCGATCCGGCGACGGCGTGGCGCGGCGAGCACCGCGCCACCGACGGCAGCATCCGCGATATCCGCTCGACAGCGTGGCGCGGCCCCGATGGCGCGGCGCTCGGCTGGATCGTGCGCTTTGCCGATATCAGCGCCTTGCGCCGCGCCGAGGCGGCGCGCGAGGAGGCGTTGCAGCTGCTGACCCACGACATGCGCGCGCCGCAGGCGTCGATTCTCGCGCTCGTCGACCGCGAAGCGGGGCTCCCGCCCGAACTTGCCGACAAATTGCGCCATCTCGCCACCCGCACCATCGCGCTCGCCGATGGCTATCTGCAGCTCGCCCGCGCCGAAGCCGGGGATTATGCGCTGGCCGAGGTCGATCTTGCCGCCATCGTGACCGAAGCGATCGATGAGTTATGGCCGCAATCGCAGGCGCGCGAGCTGCGGCTGGTGGGCGAAGGCACCGATGACGAGGCGTTGCTGGCCGGCAATCACCAGCTGCTGCTGCGCGCCGCGATCAACCTCATCGGCAATGCGGTGAAATTCGCGCCGCGCGGTTCGATTGTCACCTGCCGGATCGCTGCGGATAGCGACGACTGGCGCTTCGATGTCATCGACTCCGGCCCCGGCATCGCCGCCGATGTGCAGGCGCGGCTGTTCGGGCGCTTCCGCGCCGGGCCACAGGCCAATGGCGTCGGGCTGGGGCTGGCGTTCGTGCGCACCGTCGCCATGGGGCATGGCGGCAGCATCGGCGTGGTGTCGAGCCCGGGCGCCGGCGCGACCTTTACCTTGCGGCTGCCGCGGCTGGCAGCTTCGCCAGCGCCAGGCTGACGAGGTTCGGCAGCGGCACGGCCTTGTCGCCAGCGGCGACGACCGCAATCGTAGCTGTCGCCGGGCCTTCGACCACAAGGGTCAGATGGTGGCGGAGCGGCGGCGCGAACGGCGCCCAGCCGGTGGCGGGGGCATCGTGCCACGCGGTGCAGGCGGTGGCAGCATCGATTGCGGTGCAGGCGCCAGCCCGGCGCGGGGCGACGCCATAGCCGGCGTGGATGATGGCGGCGGCATCGGCAGCATAGAGCCCGCGCGCCACGAGCTGCCGCTGGACTTCGGCGGCCGCCGCGCCGTCACCCGCCACGGCATAAAGCGGCGGCGGCGGCGTGCCGGCGAGCGTCACCAGCGGCGGCGGCGCGGCGCAGGCGGCGAGCGCGAGGGTGAGGAGGAGGGCGGGGATTTTCATGGTGCAGGCAACTGGATGTGGGAAGAGAACGACGTCAACGGGCAAGGGGGACGTCTTTAAGGCGGGACGGTTCTTGCCCATGGCTTCCGTGCGGTGGGTGCTTTTTGACCGGTGGGGCCATTTTCAAAACACCTTTTGGCGTGGCGAGCGGGAGGACGTCCGGTTTGCCGCAGAGGGGCGGAGAGGCAGAGGGAGCAGAGAATTGAGCCCGTTCTCTGCTTTGAGGCAGATTTGAAGGTCCGTCGGACTTTCGAAAGTTGGGCGAAACGGCCGCTATTTCGCAGGAGCGGGGGTGATGATGAGGGTGACTTTCGTTTCCTCGGCGGGGATGT
>JBBQKM010000134.1:0-7571 GCA_038326915.1 Sphingomonadales bacterium | reverse complement strand
GGTGACGTGCCCGAAGCGTTGAAGAATGTCCGGCTGCTGTCGCTCGATCTCGGGCTGTTGCAGGCCGGTGCCGGCATCAAGGGCGAATTCGAAAACCGGCTGAAATCGGTCATTGACGAGGTCAAGAGCTCGGCGACGCCGATCATCGTGTTCATCGATGAAGCCCATACGCTGATCGGCGCCGGCGGCGCCGAAGGGCAGAATGATGCGGCGAACCTGCTGAAACCAGCGCTGGCCCGCGGCGAGATGCGGACAATCGCGGCGACGACCTGGGCCGAATACAAGAAATATTTCGAGAAGGACCCGGCGCTGACCCGGCGTTTCCAGGTCGTCAAGGTCGAGGAACCGCCCGAAGCGCTTGCCGTCGCCATGCTGCGCGGCCTCGTGCCGGTGCTCGAAAAACACCATAATGTCCGCATCCTCGGTGAGGCGCTCGATGCCGCTGCCGGGCTGTCGCACCGCTATATCTCTGGGCGGCAGTTGCCCGACAAGGCAATCTCGCTGCTCGACACCGCCTGCGCCCGCGTCGGCATCAGCCAGGCTGCGACGCCGCCGGCGGTTGAAAATCTCGATCGCCAACTCGGCCTGCTGGCGTCGGAAGTGTCGATGCTCGAACGCGAAGGCCGATCTGGGGTCGATGTTGCTGCCAAGCTCGCCGAGCGCGCAACCAAAAAGACCGAGATCGAGGCCGAGCGCGCCACCCTCGCCGAACGCTGGACGACCGAACGCGATGCGGTCAAGGCGGTTTCCGAGGCGCGTGTGGCGATCGACGGCCTCGCCAAGGACGCCCCCGAGGCCGAAGCGCACACGACGACGCTGCGCGAGGCCCAGGCCAAGCTGGCCGAAGTCCAGGGCACGACCCCGATGGTCTATGATGTCGTCGACGCCAAGGTCGTCGCCGAAGTGTTGTCCGGCTGGACCGGGATTCCCGCCGGCCGCATGGCGGGCGACGAAATCCGCGCCGTCATGGCGGTCAACGAACGGCTCGGCGATCGTATCAAGGGGCAACCCTACGCGCTCGAAATCATCGGCCAGACGGTGCGCACGGCGCGCGCCGGGCTCGCCGATCCGCGCAAGCCACTGGGCGTATTCCTGTTCTGTGGCACATCCGGCGTCGGCAAGACCGAAACCGCGCTGGCGCTCGCCGAACTGCTTTACGGCGGCGAGCAGAACGTCACGACGATCAACATGAGCGAATTCAAGGAGGAGCATAAGGTCTCCACCCTTGTCGGCGCCGCACCGGGCTATGTCGGCTATGGCGAAGGCGGCGTGCTGACCGAGGCGGTGCGCCGCAAGCCCTATTCGGTGATCCTGCTCGACGAGATGGAAAAGGCGCATCCCGGCGTCCAGGACGTGTTCTACCAGGTGTTCGACAAGGGCATGCTGAAGGACGGCCAGGGCCGCGACATCGATTTCAAGAACACGCTGATCATCATGACGTCGAACGCCGGCACCGAAAAGATCGAGGAACTGTGCCGCGGCAAGAAAAAGCTGCCGGACCCCGAGGAACTGGCCAAGGCGTTGCGGCCGTCACTGTTGAAATATTTCAAGCCGGCGTTCCTTGGCCGCCTCGTCACAGTGCCCTATTTCCCGCTGCCGCCGGAAATCCTGCGCGAGATCGTCGTCATCAGCCTGGTGCGCATCCGCAAACGTGTCGAAGCCAATTATGGCGCCTCGTTCACATGGGATGATAGCTTGCTCGACAAACTCGTGGCACGATGCACCGAGGTGGAGAGCGGGGCGCGGAATATCGAAAACATCCTCAAGCGGGGCCTTCTGGCCGACCTTGCGGAGCGTCTGCTGGCATTGCGTGCCGATGGCAACGAGGTGACGGCGGTCAAGGTGACGGCGGGCAAGACCGCCGACTATGAAATCGAGCTGGCTTGAAGCGGGCCAGCGCGGATGGGCCACCGGGCAACCGGTCCCATTGAACTTGCAGCTTCGTTGCGGCGACACGGGGTCGTCGGTGGTGGAAAGAGGAGAGTCACGTGGCAATCTACATGGAACTCGACGGTATCAAGGGCAGCTCGACCGACGAAAACTTCAAGGACATGATCGAGCTGAGCAGCTTCCAATGGGGCGCCGGCCTCGGCGTCGGCAGCCCGCGCGGTGGTGACCGCACGACGTCGGAACCCAGCGTCTCGGAAATCACCGCGACCAAACAGCTCGACAAGTCGTCGGAGCTTCTGTTCAAGAAGCTTTTGATGGGTGAGACGATTGCAAAGGGCAAGATCAACTTCATCGTCGCATCAAAGGGTGAATCTGTCGCCTATGCGGTGCTCGAACTCTCGGATGTGATCATCTCGGGCTTCAGCCAGTCCTCGGGTGGCGATTTCCCGTCGGAATCGCTTTCGCTGAACTTCACCAAGTTCGACTGGATGTTCACCGGCCGCGATGGCACCCAGGCTGGGACGGCAACCCACCTGATCTACAGCCTCGCCGCCAACAAGGTCGGCTAATCGGCTGGCGCCCTGGCCGGGGCGGGTTCGCCCTGCCCCGGCCAAGACGACCCGCCGCCCATCTTACCCGACAACGGCAGGAGTGGTGACGATGTCGATCTTGTCGCCCGGCCCGGCGCCGGGAGGACGCGACGCTGCGCATCTCCGCGCCACCGGTTGCCATGCGCACGGCCGGTGGGTCGTGTCGGGGATGGCGCTTCGCGGTCCGGGGTCGTAGAAAGTCGCCATGGCCGGAACGCACCTGCTCAACCTCAGGGCTCTCGCCGATGCAGCGGTCGACGACTATGCCCTGCTGCGCTTCGATGGCCGCGAAGCCATTTCCGAACCCTTTGACTATCGCCTGGAACTGATTCCGGTCGAAGTCGTCGATATCGCGCCCTGGATCGGCAAGCTCGCCGAATGGGACGTGACGATGACCGACGGCCAGGAGCGCGTCTTTGCCGGGCGCATCTATGCCGCTCAGCAGGTGTCCGATGGCGGAGTAACCCGCATCGTCGTGCGCGTCCGCCCGGCCTACTATGCCGTCGCCTATGGCCGTGCGACCCATTTCATCCAGGACAAGACCAGCGTCGACATCTTCGAGGCGATGACCGCCGATGTCCCCGGCCTCGCCACCACGATGTCGGTCAGCCCGGCGCCGCCGGTCCGCACCTATTCGGTCCGCTATGACGAGACCGAGATCGACTATCTCGCCCGCCTGCTGGCGCAGGACGGCATCATGTATTTCTTTCGCTATGATCGCGGCGGCGGGTCGTTCCGCCACAAGATGACAGTGACGAACCAGACCAGCGACTATTTCGACGTGCTCGAAGGCGCGACGCTGGTCTATCACCCGACGGGATCGGCATCGGTGCTGAAATCGCTGTCGCGCGACCAGCGTGCCGCAGCCCGACTGAACGACCACCACGCCTTCGATATCAACAAGCTCGATACGCCCTGGACGCATTCGGCCACGGCCCCTGAAACCTGGGGCAAGGTCTATCCGCACAAATTTGAAACCACAGGCGCCGAGGCGGCCGCCAATGCCGATCTGGCCACGCGCAGCGCCGCCCACAATGATTTCCAGGCGCAGCAGGCCGATACCATCACCGGCACCGCCGATTCGCCCGATTTCGCCGCCGGCGGCCGCATCGCGATCGAGGTGGAGGGCGGCAGCTACCCCGCACGGCTGTTGCTGACTTCGGTCACCCACAGCGCCTATGACCCGTGGATGCTGCAGACCGGCGGCACCGCGACCTATGCCAACAGTTTTTCGGCGATGGACGCCACAAAGATATTCCGGCCGACGGTCGGCGTACCACCACGCACGGCGCCCGGCCCCTTGCTGGGCGTCATCGGCGACGATAGCAGCGATGCCGGCCAGGCGGTCGTCGATGCGCAATGGCGGGTGCCGGTGAAGATCGCCCAGGCCCGCGATTATGAAGGTGCCAAGCCGCTGCCCAAGGTGGTGTGGCTGCCGGTGCAGCAGCAATGGGCCCACTCGACGCATGGCGCGCAGTTCTTCCCGCGCATGGGCACGCGGGTGATCATCGATTTCCTGTATGGCAATCCCGACCTGCCGTTTGTCGCCGGCACGGTCTATACGCCGTCACAGGCTTATCCCTTTGATCCGGCGAGCAAGGTCACGCAGAGCGGCTGGCGGTCGGTATCCGACAAGAACGGCAACATCAGCCAAGAATTCCACTTCGAGGACAAGCCGGGCGAAGAGGAAATCTACCTTTATACCGGCCGCGACTATCGCCGGCTGATCGAGAACGACGATTGGGGCACGGTCAAGCATGACCAGACGCTGATCGTCGAAAACGACCAGAAGCTGACCGTCAATAACGACCGCACGGTGGTGATCGAGGGCCTAGAGAAGATCGATGTCACCAAGACCCAGACGATCACGGTTACCGACAAGGTCATCTATGAATCGAAAAAGGAAATCGAGATCAAGGTGGGCGGATCGACAATCACGCTGAAGCCCGACGGCATCCAGATCAAGGCCGCCAAGATCGAAGTCAGCGCTGATGCCACGCTTGACATGAAGGCCGGCGGCAAGGCCGACCTCGCCTCGCCGATGACGACCGTCAAGGGTGACGGCATGCTGACGCTGCAAGGCGGGCTGGTGAAGATCAACTGATCATGGCCAGCCAATCTGCCATCGCCCTGCGCTACCAGCGTTCCGAACTCGACCAAAAGGCCGAATTTTCGCTGATGGGCAGGGCGTGCCTTGCCGCGGCGCGCGGGCCACATGACCTGCTCGCCGGCCTGTCGGCGTTGCCCGATGCGCGCGACAGCGTCCATGCCCTCGCGTTGATGCTTCCGCACCGCCAGGTGGTGTGGTGGGCGTGCCTGGGCGTGCGGCTGATTCCCGATCTTGCCAAGCGGCCAACCGATCTCGCCGCCGTCGAACAGGCCGAAGCCTGGGTGCAGAGCGCTGCGCCCGCCGATGCCGAACTGGCCGGCGAACGTGCCGGCGATTGCGACCTGCGCACCGCACCCGGCTGGGCGGCGATGGCGGCCGCCTGGAGCGGGCCATCGCTGGCGCCACGCGGCCTGCAGGCGGTGCCACCGGCACCGCATTTGCCAGGGGTCGCGACGCGCACGGCGATGATTTTGCTGGTCCACGAACCCGCGCTCGCCGGCGGCGTGACGATGGCCGACCTGCGCGACATCGGCCTGGCACTGATGCAGGGCGATATCGGCCGCAAGGCGCAGGCGGCGGTGATCGATCGCCTGCGCGGCGCGGCCTGACGCAGCCCCCATGTGGACATTGTTGCTCTCGCGGCTCGGCGACCCGCCCGGCACCTATGTCGATCGTCGCCAGTTCGATGGCGGCCAGATCAAGATCGGTCGCAATGCCAAGACTTGTGACTGGGCGCTGCCCGACGAACATGGCCATCTGTCGCGCGAACATTGCACGGTGTCGGCGATAGGCCTCGACCTGTTCGTCATCGATACGAGCACCAACGGTGTCGCGCTGAATGCGCCGGGCCAGCGCATCGCGCCGCAGGTGCCGGTGGCGATCCGGGTCAAGGATCGGCTGCTGCTCGGCGATTTCGCGATCGAGGTGGCAACCGAAGCCGCCGGCGCCGGCATCGCGCTGGCCCCGCCGCCGCCGCCGCCGCTGCCGGGCGGCAGCAGCGCTGGTTTCGATGGGATGAACCAGCCCGACGCCTGGTTCACCCCCGCCGCCGATCCGATCTGGAGTACCGGCCCGGACCGCAATGCCGAGGTCCATGAATTCCTCGGCAACGCCATGCATGATTTCCTGGGGCCGGCAGCGGCAGCGGGCGGCGGCGGACCACCAGTCGATCCGGCCTGGGGCGGACCGATGTCGGATGCCTTTTCGAAACCGATCATGGCGGTGATGGCGCCCGTCGCCGCCGATTTCGGCATTCCCGAGGATTGGGCTGCGCCGCCAACCGCCAGATCAGCGCCACCAGCGGCCGATCCGTTCGGCAACTTTGCGGCGCCGCCGCCGATGGCCAGTCCGTTGGTCTCTGACGATCCCTTTGCCGCCTTCGCCAACCCGGTCCCGACGCCCGACCCGTTCGGCGGCCCGGCGCCAAAGCCTTTTGCGGCGCCACTTTCGGATCCGTTTGCAGACGCCTTTGGCGACAATGCATTCGGCGGTCCGGCTAACGCGCCGCCCACAGATGATCCGTTTGCGCTGCCTCTGGCGCGGCCGGCGCCCGGCATCGACGATCCCTTTGCCCTGCCTGCCGGCGCTGCTGCGGCGGTTGCCGAGCCCTTTGTTGCCACCCCGGTACCAGCCGCTGCACGCCCGCCGGCCGTGGCGGCGCCGCTGGGCGACGCCGCCTGGGCCGCATTCTGCGATGGCGCCGGCATCGACCCCGACGACTTGCGCCTCGCCCCCGATGCGATGCGCCGGCTTGGCGTGCTCTATCGCCAGGTCGTGCTCGGCCTGTCGGATCTCATCCAGGATCGCGCCGCCTTCAAGGATGAATTCCGCGTCGAGCGCACCCAGCTCAGCATGGGCAAGAACAACCCGTTGAAACATCTGCCGCCGCTCGATTCGGCCAAGCTGCTGCTCGGTGATCCGCTGCCGGGCTTCATGCCCGCCGATGAATCGGTGCGAACGGCGTTCGAGGACATCAAGAAGCACCAGCTGGCGATGCTCGCCGGGGTGCAGCACGCGCTCAATGCCGTGTTCGAACGGCTGTCACCGGCCGAAATCGAAAAGCTGATGGAAAAAGCCGCCGGCGCCAAGCGCGGCCTGCCGTTCACGCGTGGCATCAATCCGTGGACGGTGTATCAAACCGTATTCGAAGCGTTGCGCCGCGATGCCGTGTCCAACGTAAACAGTGTGATGAGCGTTGCGTTCCGCGATGGTTACGAGAAATTCCTGAAGGCGGGGAAATAGCGGTCCGGACGTTGCGGAGCGCTGGCGGGGAAAGGTGGTGGCGGGGTGACCTGGGAGAACAAGCCAGTCTGGTCGGAGGGCATGTTTCTGCGTCCCCAGCATTTCCAGCAGTTCGAACGCTTTGCCACGGCCCAGCTCGAGGCGCGGGTTGCGCCGTTGCGGTCACACCCCAGCGGCATTGCCGAACTGCGCATCGACGATGGCCTGCTGAAGACCGGCAAACTGGCGCTGGTCCGCTGCACCGGCATCTTCGAGGACGGCACGCCGTTCCGAATTCCCGACGAAGCCGCCGCGCCGCTGCCGCTCGAAGTGTCGCGCGACCTGCGCGATACCGTCGTCCACCTGTGCGTGCCGCTGGCGCGGCCGGGCACCGCGGATGTCGCGCTCGACAAATCGGCACAGGCCGAAACGCGCTTCCTCGCCGCTGAATTCGAAGCCGCCGATGCCGTTTATGGCGCCGCCTCGCGCGTGCCGCTCAACGTCGGCCGCCTGCAATTGTCGCTGCGCGCCGAAAGCGAGGGGCTCGACGGCTATGCGACGCTGCCACTGGCGCGCGTCATCGAACGCCGCGCCGATGATTCGGTGACGCTCGACCAGGGCTTCATCCCCTGCGTGATCAGCGTCGCCGCCAGCCCGGCGCTGACCGGTTTCCTGTCGGAACTCGAAGGCCTGCTCCATCAGCGCGGCGAGGCGATTGCCGGCCGGCTCGGCACGCCGGGCGCCAAGGGCATCGCCGACAT
>JBBQKM010000133.1:0-7635 GCA_038326915.1 Sphingomonadales bacterium | reverse complement strand
GGATCGAACCGCGCCTGCAAGGTCGATATCGTCACCAACAAATGGGCGATGTCGTGCGACACATTCGACGGTCGGCTGGGCGGCGGCACCGACGGACACGGCAACATCCGCTACCGCGCCGATGGCGAGGCCGATCCCAGTGGCTATCTGCGCGACAATGTCGCCCACCAGATCCGGCCCAAGGGCGAGCGTCTGTGGACGACAATCGGCAGCTCGAAGCTTTCGGGCCTGCCGCAGTTCGCCTTCCTGGGGTTCGACGAAACTGCCGACAATGTCTATGTCGCCCAACCGGTCGATGGTCGACAGGCGCTGTACCGCATACCGGCGACGAGGGGCGCGCAGGGGGGCGCGGGGGCGTCGCTGGTGTTTTCGCACCCGCAGGTCGATGTCGACGGCATCCTGCGCATCGGCAAATACGGTCGGCCCGTCGCCGCAGTCTACACGCTCGATACCACCCGCTATGCCTATTTCGACGCGGCGCTCGACAAGCGCAGCAAGGCGTTGTCGAAGGCGCTGCCCGGCACGCCGCCGGTGGCGATCGTCGATGAAAGCTGGGATGGCCGCTACAATCTGATCTTTGCCGGCGGCGAACATGATGGCGGCACCTGGTACCGCTACGATACGCAGGGCCGCCAGCTGGCACCGTTGCTGAAGGTGCGCCCCGATCTCGAAGCCCATGTCGCGGCCATCGAAACCCGTCTCGACTATCCCGCCGGCGATGGCGCCAGCGTGCCGGCCTATATCACCATGCCGCCGGGCAAGCCCCGTGGGCCCCTGCCAACGATCATCATGCCCCATGGCGGGCCGGCGGCGCGGGACCAGCTCGGCTTCGACTACCTGGCACAATATTTTGCCCAGCTCGGCTATGTGGTACTCAAGCCAAATTACCGCGGTTCCACCGGCTATGGCGCCGACTGGTACCAGGACAATGCGTTTCGCAGCTGGCGCACGGCGATGGCCGACATCAACGCCGGCGCGCGCTGGCTGGTCAGCCAGGGCATCGCCGATCCGGCGCGGCTGTTCATCGTCGGCTGGAGCTATGGCGGCTATGCCGCGCTGCAGGCCAATGTCGTCGACCCCGATCTCTACAAGGCCGTCGTCGCCATCGCGCCGGTCACCGATCTGAAGCTGCTGATCAAGGATCAAAGATACTATAGCGATTATGGCATCAGCATGAGCGAATATGCGCAGGGGCAGGAGGCCGTCGCCGGATCGCCGGCACGCAACGCCGGTCGCATCAAGGCACCGGTGCTGATCTTTCAGGGCGACAAAGATCTCAACGTCGACCAGCAGCACGCGAAGGTGATGGATGCCGCGCTCACCAAGGCCGGCAAGCCCCACCAGCTGATCATGTATCACAATCTCGACCACCAGATCGAAGACAGCCAGGCGCGCGCCGACATGCTGGCAAAAAGCGCCGAATGGCTGGCGAATGCCGGCTCACGCTGATGTTCCGGCGTCGCCGGCATCAGTAAATCTTTATTAACATTCATGAAAACCAACGAGCCTGTTTCGGTCGCGGGGCTTTGGGTGTATAAGCCGACGTAACGATAAAAAAATCGAGTCGCGCCACCGTTCGTTCCTGGGAGGGGAAACATGGCCAGCGACCCGAGAAAAACCGTCAGCGTCCCGATTGCAATCCGGCTGCCCGAAGCCGGCGAGGACACGCTCAAGCAAATCCAGGCGGTGCTCTATGGGCGCACCGGCAGCACGCTCGGCGCCACCCGGCTTACGGTGACGCGCGACGGCGACACGCTGTTCGCCAAGGGTGAAATCAGCGTTCCCGAAGCCGCGCTGGGCCAGACCGCCCGGCTGACCGTGGCGCCGGTGCTCGAAGGCGGCGGCAAGCAGGCGCTGCCCAGCCGGGCGAAGCTCGAAAAGCAGCTCGCCGCCTATACCGAGCCGCTGCGCCTCGAACGCCAGCGGCCGAGCATCGAATTGTCGATCGCGCGGCCCTATTGGCAGCCCTGGCCGCGGCTGTGTTTCTGCTGGGTCCGCGGCCGGCTGGTCAAGCGCGTCACCCTGCCCAACGGCAACACCATCGAACTGCCGATCTGCAACGCCCGCGTCACCGTCTGCGAGGTCGATCGCTGGCCCTATTGGATCGCCAAGCTGCCCGACCGCGATATATTGCGGCTGCGCGACGACCTGCTCGATATCGTCAAGCGTCCGATCCGGCGGCCCTTCCCCGAGCCCGATCCCGAGCCGTTTCCAGGCCCCTATCCCGGGCTTGCCAACAATCCGGCGCCGCTGGCCCGCCTCGCCGGTGCGTCGACAAAGGGCGTCGCCCAGGCGCTGCGCGGCCGCCAGGCCAACGTGAAGTCGCTTGCAGGCGTCACCATCGACAGTTTGCAGATCGCCAAACTGGAAGCTCCCGAATGGAACCGGCTGGCGCAGGGCCCCGCGCCGCTCGCGCGCCAGTGGCTGATCACCGATGTCGCCTATTGGCGGCCGTGGCTGTGCGAGCTGGCGTGGCTCGAACCCTGGTTCCTGACCTTCAAGCAATGCTTTGCCACCGTCCCCACCGATGAAAACGGCCGGTTCAGCGCGCTGTACATCCACGCCTGCAATGGCGACCAGCCCGATATCTATGTCTCCGCCGAACAACTGATCGGCGGCAGCTGGACATCGATCTACCAGCCATCGGTGCGCTGCCACACCCGTTGGAACTATGTCTGCGGTTCGGAACTGACGATCGTCGTCACCGATCCGCGCGCCCAGCCGTGCATCCCCGAGCCGCCGGTCGAACCGCCGGCCGGGGTCGAGCGCTGGGTGCTGCCGCACGCCATCGGCAGCACGACGATCGGCGGCACCGCCGGCGTCGGCATCCCGGACGCATGGGTGCGGCCCGGCGGGCTGACGAACTACAGTGGCTTTGTCGACGCGCCGTTCGGCAGCGTGCTCGGTTTCCGCCAGCAGCACGCGATCAGCATTCCCGACGACGCGGTCTATTACTACCGCTGGTCGTGGCGGCGCGGCACGACGGGCCCGTTCACCGCGATGACCGACCCCGTCAGCCGCAACTATGTCCGCGACGTGCCGGGCCCGGGGCTGGCATTCCCGACCGTCCAGCTGGGGCCGAAGCTGACCGACCGTTTCCGTTTCCGCACCCAGATCTTCGATCCCGGCGATTGGGGCGTCGATGTCACGACCGATCCGCCCGGCACGCTATACTACTGGCCGATCGATGGCGCGGTCGGTGACATTTATTCGGCACGCTGGGTGACGCCAGGCACCGCCGACGCGGTGGCGGCGCCGGCGCTGGCCGGCAGTTACCAGGTCAAGCTGGAGGTGTTCAGCAAGGCCAATGTGCAGGTAATGCCGGGGCCGGCGACGTTCGAATTCCTGCTGCCGATGAGCATCGACGGCGACGGGACGATCCAGACCCGCGTCGCCGCCGTATCGGAGATCGACGCCGGCGGGCTGGTGTTCACCGTCGTGGTCGACAACAGCCGCTGCGGGGCGGGCATCGACCCGCCGGTGCTTTCGGCCGGGGTGTCCGACGACGATTGCGGCTTCCTGCGCTACGCCGATGGCGCATCGGTACTGCTGGCGTTCGAGGCAACGCACCCCAACAACCGCGCGGTGTTCAGCTTTTCGATCATCCGCGGCATCAGCGGCGTCGCGGCGGCGAGCACCAGCGGCGAGGTCGCGGCGAGCGCGCCGCCCTATACGCTGGCGGGCGGCGAATACAGCCACAGCTTCCCGGTGGCGACCCTGCTCGAGACGTGCCCGAGCGCGGCGTTTGCGGCGGACCTGTATGTCACGGCCAAGGCAACCGACGGCAATGGACGGCTGAACGGATACGATCGGTCGGCACTGCGGGCGTTTGCATTAGCCGAAGGCGGCTGAGGGTATTGCCCGAAGGCGGCTGAACGGGCCTTTACAGGCGGTCATCCCATGCTGCTAAGGCTGTGGGATGACTGTCACCCGTTTCGCGCCATCGCCGACCGGCCGACTCCACGCCGGCAATATCCGTACCGCGCTGGTCAACTGGCTGTTGGCGCGGCGCGACGGCGGCCGTTTCGTGCTGCGGATGGACGATACCGATCTGGCGCGATCGAGCGCCGAATCCGCCGCGAGCATCCGCGCCGATCTCGCCTGGCTGGGGCTGGTGCCCGATATCGAGGTGCGCCAGTCGGACCGGTTCGCGCTGTACGACGTAGCGCTGGCGCGGCTGGCGGCGGCGGGGCGCGCCTATCGCGCCTATGAAACTCCCGAGGAGCTCGACCTGAAGCGCAAGGTGCAGCAGCAGCGCGGCGCACCGCCGGTGTACGACCGCGCCGCGCTGGCGCTGACCGACGTCGACCATGCGGCAAAGGCCGACGCCGGCATTGCGCCGCACTGGCGCTTCCGGCTCGACACCGAAACACCGATCCGCTGGCACGACGGCGTGCGCGGCGATTGCCATTTCGACCCCGCCGCGCTGTCCGATCCCGTGGTGCGCCGCGCCGACGGAACCTGGCTGTACATGCTGCCGTCGGTCGTCGACGATATCGACCTCGGCATCACCGCGATCGCGCGCGGCGAGGACCATGTCACCAATTCCGCCGTGCAGATCCAGATGTTCGAAGCGCTCGGCTCGCCGGTGCCGCAGTTAGCGCATATGGCGCTGTTGACCGGGGCCGACGCGGCGCTGTCGAAACGCATCGGATCTGAAGGTGTCGAGGCCTGGCGCGCGGCGGGGATCGAGCCGCAGGCGGTTGCCGCGCTGCTGGCGCGCATCGGCACGTCACAGCCGGTCGAGGCGGTGGCGGATGTTGCCGACCTGCTGCCCGGCTTTGCACTGGCGACATTCGGCCGGGCGCCGGCGCGCTTTGATCCCGCCGACCTTGCCGCGCTGAATGCCCGCACGTTGCACCTGCTGCCGTATGCCGCGGTTGCCGATCGCCTGCCCGCGGGGATGGGGGAGGCGGGCTGGCTGGCGGTGCGCGGCAATCTGGCGACGCTGGCCGAAGCCGGCGACTGGCAGGCGGTGATCGCCGGGCCGGTCGTCGCTGCGGCCGAGGCGGAAGACCGCGAATTCGTGGCCGCTGCCGCCGGCCATCTCGCCGGCATCGATTGGGGCGACGACATCTGGGCGCGCTGGGTCGCGGTGTTGAAAACCGAAACCGGGCGCAAGGGGCGCGGGCTGTTCCACCCGCTGCGCCACGCGCTGACCGGCCGCGACACCGGCCCCGAAATGGCGGCGCTGCTGCCGCTGATCGGGCGCATGGGCGCGCTGGCGCGACTGACAGCCGCGACGACCTGAGTCTGGCATCCGGCGGGGCACGCCCCTATGTTGCGCGTTCCGCCGGAGTTGCCATGTCGTTTCTGAAGCCTTCTGCCGCCGATGCCCGCCGCCGCCGCCTGATCGTCGGGGGATCGGCATTGTTGATTACCACGATCGGCATGGTCGCCTTTGCGCTCGAATCGCGCTGGGGCTATTCGGGCCGTACGCTCAAGGTCATCTACATGCAAAGCTGGTCGGGCGACCGCAGCCGCGAGGACGCGCTGGCCGACAACCGCGCGACGATCGCCGCGCAACAGGCCAAGCAGGCACAATCGCGCGAATACATCGCCACGCTGACCGGCAAGGCCAAGATCGACGCGCAAAAACAATATGATGCCTATATCGCCGGCGGGGGCGCGCAGAAGGACATCCCCTATGTCCCGGCGAGTGCAGCACCCGCCGGCATCGCTCCCGCTAGCGCCGCCCCCGCCAGCGAACCGCCGGTCGAATAGCCGGGATGGCCGCCACCGCCGATGACGCGCGGCTGATGGGGGCCGCGCTGGCGCTGGCGCAGCGCGGCGTCGGCAACACCGGCGCGAACCCGCCGGTCGGCTGCGTGCTTGTCAGCGACGGCCGCATCGTCGGGCGCGGCCACACCCGGCCGGGCGGGCGCCCACATGCCGAGGCCATGGCGCTGGCGCAGGCAGGCGGCGCGGCGCGCGGCGCGACCGCCAATGTCACGCTGGAACCGTGCGCGCACGAAAGCACGCGCGGACCGGCCTGTGCCGACAGCCTGATCGTCGCCGGTGTGGCGCGGGTGGTGGTGGCCGCCGGCGATCCCGATCCGCGCACCGATGGCGCCGGAATGGCGCGACTGCGCGCCGCCGGGATCGTGGTGGCCGAGGGTGTGCGCGCGGCAGAGGCCGAGGCGGTGATGGCGGGGTTTTTATGCCGGCTTCGGAAAGGCCGGCCACATATCACGCTGAAGCTGGCGGTGTCGCTCGACGGGTCGTTGGCGCTGGCGTCGGGGATCAGCAAATGGATAACGGGGGAACGCGCTCGTGCCCATGCCCATCTCGAGCGGGCGCGCGCCGACATGATCCTCGTCGGCCGCGGCACCCTGGAAGCAGACAATCCGACACTGGATGTCAGGCTGTCCGGCCTCGAGTCTCGGTCGCCGATCGTTGCCGTGATGAGCGCCACCGGCGCGGTACCGCCGGGGGTACGCCACTTTGCCAGCCCGGCCGCGCTGAGCGAGGCCACCGACGCCAACCTGGTGCTTGCCGAAGGCGGCGCCGGGCTCGCCACCAGCCTGATTGCGGTCGATCTTGTCGATCGCCTGCTGCTGTATCGTGCGCCGATCCTGATCGGCGGCCGCCCGGCGCTGGGCGCCATCGGCCTCAACGATCTCGCGCCGGCGCACGGTCGCTGGCGTGCCGGCCCGATCATCGACCTCGCCGCCGACCGGCTTGAGACCTACACTCGCATCCGATAGGGCTAACCCCATGTTCACCGGCATCATCACCGACATCGGCCAGATCAGCAGCGTGGAGCAGCGCGGCGACCTGCGCGTCGTCATCGCGACAGGCTATGACACGGCGGGCCTCGCGCTCGGCGCCTCGGTGGCGTGTTCGGGCGTCTGCCTGACCGTGGTGGCCAAGGCGCCGGGCGCCTTCAGCGTCGATGTGTCGGGCGAAACGCAAAGCCGCACCGCCGCCGGGCAATGGATTGCCGGCCGTCGGCTCAACCTCGAACGCGCGCTGAAGGTCGGCGATGAACTCGGCGGCCATATCGTCACCGGCCATGTCGATGCCGTGGGCCGGGTCGCGGCCGTCGAACCGGTCGGCGATTCGATGCGAATTACCATCGCGGTGCCCGCCGCGCTCGCCGCCTTTGTGGCGCCCAAGGGTTCGATCGCCGTCGACGGCGTGTCGCTGACCGTCAACACCGTCACCGATCAACCCGACGGCAGCGCCCAATTCACCGTCAATGTCATCCCGCATACGGCCGAATGGACGACGTTTGGCAGCATCACCGCCGGCAGCGACGTCAACATCGAGATCGACACCCTCGCGCGCTATCTGGCGCGGATGCAGGCGCGGCCGCTTTAGGCAATTTCGTTCGATTGGCGTGACGAAGGTCACACACGCCTGCCGCCAGAATCGATCAATGGTCTCCTCGCAAGCCCGTGCAGCGGGCGAAAGCCGGGAGATTCCCCATGACCGACCTGAGCCATCCAATGTTCGAGGGCGTGGTTGCCAACGCCGCCAGCGTGCTGCTGACCGCCGCCGGTGGCCGCGAGCTGCTCGTCAAGGTATCCGACATCCAGGGCATCCGGTCCTCCGCGTTTTCGGTTGATGGGACGCCGCTGCCCGCCGCGCGCCGACGGTTCACCATCCAGGCCGGCGAAACCAAATTGCTGC
>JBBQKM010000132.1:0-7651 GCA_038326915.1 Sphingomonadales bacterium | reverse complement strand
AGGCCGGGATCCGGGGACCACCGGTTTGGCGGGGTGGGCGCTGTGGTTGCCACGTTTGTGGGTTATGGGTCCCGGCCTTCGCCGGGATGACTGACAGGGGAGCGGGCGCGCTTCAGCCCCGCGGCCGCGCAGGCCTCAGAGCGCCAGTGTCGCCGCGTGGATGGCGAGGCCGACGGCGCCGCCGATCACCGTGCCGTTGATGCGGATGAACTGCAGGTCGCGACCCACGGCGGTTTCCAGCTTGTCGGTGACCGTGCGCGCATCCCAGCCGCGCACCGTCGTGCTGACCAGTGACACGATCTCATCGCCATAGTCATTGACCAGCCCGACCGCGGCGCGGCGCAGGTGGAGGTTGATTGCGGCGCGCAGCGGGGCATCATCGGCCAGCCGGTTGCCGAGCGCCTTCATCGCGAAGGCCAGCTTGCCCGGCGCGATCGCGTCGGGGTTGGTCAAGCTGGCGACGAGGCTGGTGCGGGCGCTGTCCCACAGGCCCTGCAGCCACTGGCCCATCGCCGGGTTGGCGATCAGGTCTTCCTTCAGCCCTTCGATACGCGCCTGGGCTTCGGGGAAATGCCGCAGGTCGAAGGCATAGGCGCGCAAGCTTTCGGCGATACGGCGGCGCAGCGGGTGCTGCGGATCATCGGCCATTTCGCGGAGCAGCTTGCGCATCCCCTCGATCAGCGACGACGACACCTGGGTATCGACGTTGACGAGTTTCAGAAACCAGTTGGTGCGTTCGGCGACCATGCCGCGGATCATCGATTCCTGGTCGTCGAGCGTCGCCACGCCCCAGCGGATGGCGCTGTCGATCAGCGGTTCGTGGCGGCGCTTGTCGATCGTCGTGTCGATGGCATCGGCGACGATCGGCGACAATTGCACCGCGTGCAGCCGCTCGGTCGCCGCCTCGCGCACCAGGTCGCCGATGACGCGCTGGTCGAGCGCTTCGATCAGCCGCGCGACCAGCGGCCCCCAGCCGCGGCGCTTGCCGGGCGCCGGCGTGCGGTCCGCCGCCAGCCAGCGCGCCGCGGCGCCGGCGATATCGACCTCCTCCAGCCGCCGCGCGACAATGGCGGGGGTAAGGAAATTGTCCTTGAGGAAGGTCGCCAGGCTGTCGCCGATGCGATCCTTGTTGGCCGGAATGATCGCGGTGTGCGGGATCGGCAGGCCGAGCGGGTGGCGGAACAGCGCCGTCACCGCGAACCAGTCGGCGAGCCCGCCGACCATCGCCGCTTCGGCAAAGGCCTGCACCCAGGGCAGCGCCGGATGGGCACCGCGCCAGTACAGCGAGGCGGCAAAGATCGCCGCCATCGTCAGCAGCAGCAGCGTCGCCGCCAGGCGCATCCGGTGGAATGGCGTCGCCGGCAGCTCGAAAGGACGCAGCAGTTTCAGGTCAGGCTTACTCCGCCGGCAGCGGGGCCGGGCTTCCCTTGGGCGTTGTAGCGGCTTCGTTGTTGGTGAACCAGCGCTTCATCCGCGGTGCCAGCCAGTTTTCGGCACCGACCGCGAGGCTGAAGGCCGCGGGCACGATGATCAGCGTCAGCGCCGTCGAAACGATCAGCCCGCCGATGACGACGATGCCCATCGGCGCGCGGAAGCTGCCGTCGCCGCCCAGCGACAGCGAGACGGGCAACATGCCGGCGACCATGGCGACGGTGGTCATGATGATCGGCTGGACACGCTTGTTCCCGGCCTCGAGGATGGCGGCGGTGCGTTCGGCGCCGTGCTTCATCTCCTCGATCGCCATGTCGACGAGCAGGATGGAGTTCTTGGCGACGATGCCGAGCAGCATCAGCAGCCCGATGAACACCGGCATCGAGATGACAGTGCCGGTCAGGTGCAGCGCAAGGCCGCCCCCCAGCGGCGCCAGCAGCAGCGAGCCCATGTTGACGAACGGCGGCAGCACCCTTTTGTACAGCAGCACCAGCACGGCGAACACCAGCAGCACGCCGGCGACGACGGCGATGATGAAATTGACCATCAGTTCGGCCTGCCACTTGTCCTGGCCCAGCGTGACGCGCTCGACACCCTGCGGCAGGTTCTTGACCGCGGGCAGCGCCAGGATCTTGGGCATGGCGTTGCCGCTGACGAGGCCGGGGGCGAGATCGGCGCCGATCATCACGCGGCGCGCCTGGTTGTAACGACGCAATTCGGTCGGGCCGGTGCCAAAGCTGATGTTGGCGACGACCTTCAGCGGCACCGAACCGCCGCGTGTCGTCGGCACCGGCAGGTTTTCAAGCGTTTCGATGCTGCGCCGCGAATCCTCGGCCAGCGCAACGCGGATCGGGATCTGGCGGTCGGACAGCGAGAATTTGGCGACATTCTGGTCGATGTCGCCCAGCGTGGCGATGCGGATGGTTTCCGACAGTGCCGCGGTCGTCACGCCCATGTCGGCAGCGACGTCGAAACGCGGCTTGATGGTGATTTCGGGCCGGCGCAGATCGCCCTCGATGCGCGGCTGGCGCACTTCGGGCAGGCCGCGCATCTCGTCGACGATCTTCGACGCCGAGGCTTCGAGCAGCACCGGATCACTGCCCGACAGCACCACCGACAGGTCGCGGCCGTTGAAGCCGCCGTTCTGCGACTGGAACCCGACGCGCGCATCGGGGACGACCTGGAGTTGCGGTGCCATGGCGCGTTCGAATTCGACGCTGGTGACCGGGCGGTCCTTTTTCAGCGTCAGGAACACATTGGCCGAACCGACCTCGATATCCGAAAACGCTTCCTTCACGATCGGCGAGGCCTGGGCGATGCGACTGACCTCGTCGGCGACCGCGGTCGTCTGCTGCAGAGTGGCGCCCGGCGCCAGCGCGATCGAGATCTGGCTGTAGTCCGAATCCTCGGCCGGCTGGAAGGTGACGGGCAGGGTCGCAAAGGAGAAGACGGTCAGCACCAGCGCGGCGACGCCGATCAGCATCGTCTTCCAGCGATTGTCGAGGCACCATTTGAGGATGCGGATGTAGAAGCGCACCCAGGCGTTGTCGCCATGTTCGGCCTCGCCATGGCTTTTCAGGAAGAACGCCGCGAGCATCGGCGTGATCATGCGCGCGACGGCAAGGCTGAGCAGCACCGACACGACGACGGTGAAGCCGAAATTCTTGAAGAACTGCCCGGAAATGCCCGGCATCAGCCCGACCGGCAGGAACACAGCGACAATGGCAAAGGTGGTGGCGACGACGGCAAGGCCGATTTCGTCGGCGGCGTCCATCGAGGCCTGGTAGGCGGTCTTGCCCATGCGCATGTGGCGGACGATGTTTTCGATTTCGACGATGGCATCATCGACCAGCACGCCGGCAACCAGGCTGAGCGCCAGAAGGCTGAGCACGTTCAGCGAAAACCCGAGCAGGTCCATGAACCAGAACGCCGGGATCGCCGACAGCGGGATCGCAACGGCGGCGATCAGCGTCGCACGCCAGTCGCGCAGGAAGACAAAGACAACGAGAATCGCGAGCAGGGCGCCCTCGATCATCGCCGAGATCGACGATTTATACTGCTGCTTGGTGAAATCGACGCTGGTGAACAATTCGGTGAAGGTGACCTGCGGATTGTCCTTCTTGATCTGCGCCAGCACCTTTTGCGTCTCGTCATAGACAGTGACGTCCGAAGATCCCTTGGACTTGGCGACCGAGAAGTTGAGCACCTGCCGGCCGTTCTTTTTCGACAGGCTGCGCTGTTCGGCAAAGCTGTCCTTCACATCGGCGATGTCGGACAGGCGGATGGTGCGGCCGCCCGGCACCGAAAGCTGGGTCGCGCCGAGCGCCAGCGCATTGGCGGCATTGCCGATGACGCGCACCGACTGTTCGGAGCCGGCGATTTCGGCGCGGCCACCGGCGGCGTTGAGATTGACGAGGCGCAGCTGGTCGTTGACCTGGCTGGCGGTCAGCCCATAGGCCTGCATCCGCGCCGGATCGAGGATGACGCGGATTTCGCGACTGACTCCGCCCGACCGCCGCACCTGCGCCATGCCGGGGATGGCGAGCAATTTCTTGGCAACGGTGTTGTCGACGAACCAGCTGAGCTGTTCGAGCGTCATGTCGGTGGCTTCGACCGCGACATAGGCGATCGGGCCGCCCGACACGTCCATGCGCTGCACCTGCGGTTGCAAGATGCCCTGCGGCAGGTCGCTGCGGATATTGGCGACAGCGTCGCGGACATCGTTGACGCCGCGATCGACCGGCGTGCCGATGGCAAACTGCACGCTGGTGCGCGACTGGCCCTCGGACACGTACGACGTGATTTCATCGACGCCGTTGATGCCGCGCACGGCGGCCTCGACGCGCTGGGTCACCTGGGTTTCAAGCTCGGTCGGCGCCGCGCCAGGCTGGCTGACGATGACCTGTGCCGCCGGAAAATCGATATCCGGGTTGTTGTTGATGTCCATCTTTATGAAGCTGACGATGCCGGCGAGCACCAGCATCGCGAACAGCACCAGCGGCGGTATGGGGTTCTTGATCGACCAGGCGGAAATGTTACGCATCGGGCGGCCTCAGCTCGGGGTGCGGGCAAGCACGGGCGCGACCTTTTCGCCCGGCCGCAGGAAGGCGCCGGCGTTGACGACGACCTTTTCGGTGCCATCGAGGCCGCTGGTGACGCTGACGCCCTGGTCGCCGACGGTACCGATGGCGATGCCACGGCGCGCGACGCGATTGTCGGCGCCGACAACCATGACGAAATTGCCCTTGTCATCGGCCTGGATGGCCGATTGCGGCAGCACCGGCCGCAGGGTTTCGCCGGCATCGATGCGCACCTTGGCAAAGGCGCCGACGCGCAGGCCGGGGGCATAGGGCACCGCGACCCGCGCCACGCCCTGGCGGCTGACGGCATCGATGACCGGATCGAGCAGCCAGATCTTGCCGGGATAGTCGGTCGTCGAGCCAACCGGCGTCACCCGCGCCGGCATGCCCGGCTTCAGCCGCGCCATGTCCTGTTCGGCGACCAGCGCGCGCATTTCGAGGATGCCGCCTTCGGCGATGCGGAACATCGCCGTGCCGCCGGCACCGACGACCTGCCCGGTTTCGACATTGCGCGACAACACCAGCCCGGCCGCCGGGGCACGCACATCGAGCCGGCCGATCAGCGCTTCGTTGGCGGCAAGCTGCGCCCGGGCCAGCTGGGCGCGGGCCAGCGCGCCGTCGCGCGTGGCGGTACGGCGATCGATATCGGCCTTGGAAATGAAGCCCTTGTCGACAAGCTTCAGCGCGCGCGCGAGATCGGCATCGGCAAGGCGGGCATCGGCATCGGCAGCGCGCACCGACGCCGAAAGCTGCGCCGACTGCTGGACCTGGACACTGCGGTCGATGCGCGCCAGCACCTGGCCGCGGGCGACCGACTGGCCGGGCTCCACGAACACCGCGACGACGCGGCCGCCTTCGCCCTGGACGCCGATCGCCGAATCGCGCCGCGCGGCGATCGATCCGGTGGCGGTGACCGAATCGGTGACAGCGCTGGTGCCGGGGACAATGACGGTGATCTTGGCCACCGGCGCCACCGGCGCTGCGACCTTGGCCGGGGCAAACATCTTCCACAGGCCGAACGCCGCCAGCGCCACAAGGGCGATCAGCAACGGAATCAGCCAGCGCCGCCGGGCCGGTGGCTCCGACGCGGCGGGGAAGCTGTACACGTCTGCCGCAGTGGTTTCGGGCAGCTTGTTATGGATGTTCATGCTCAATACGTCCTCCGGCGCGGACTGTATTACTTGAATACCCCACCACCTGCAAGCGCCTCATAGCGCAGGACTGTGGCGTTGCGAAGGCAAATTCCTTTCGGATTTGTCACGGCATGACGCCGCAGTTCGGTCAGATTGCCAGAATCATTGCGTTGCCGGCGCGGAGTTGGCAGGTTGGAGTTCAGGCACCGGGCGCTGCCGGGCCGATCGGGAAGCCTGCGCATGTTCAGTTTCATCGGCACGATCATCGTCGGCTTCATCGTCGGGGGCATCGCCAAATGGCTGTCGCCGGGGCCGAAACCCGATGGCTGCATCATCACCATATTGATCGGCATCGCCGGCGCGATGATCGCCAAATATCTCGGCAGCGAGGTTTTCCACTGGTATCGCGACGGGTCGGCGCCGGGGTGGATCATGTCGATCCTTGGCGCCGTGCTGCTGTTGTGGATCCTGCGGCTGGTCAAGGGCCGCGGCTGAGGCCGATCCGTTCAGCATTCCGAAAGTCGGTGTGAACGATCTGACGGGCTTGTTGCCGCACAGCCCGAGGTAATCACCGATGACCACCCGCACCCGCATTGCTCTTGCCGCCATCGCTGCCGGTACCGTCGGCCTCGCCAATGCTGCGAGCGCCCAGATGCCGGCGTCCTTTGTGCCCGCGCCGACGACGCTGACCATCGCCGCCGAAGGCCGGGTGACGCGTGCGCCCGATATCGCCGAAGTGTCGGGCGGGGTCGTCACCACGGCGCCGACGGCCGCCGCCGCAATGGCCGACAACGCCAGCAAGATGACTGCGGTGGTCGCCGCGATCCGCCGTGCCGGCATCGCCGATCGCGATATCCAGACCGCGGGGCTCAATTTGCAGCCGCAATATCGCTACGAGAACAACCAGGCGCCGATCCTGACCGGTTACCAGGCGACCAACACCGTGTCGCTGCGGCTGCGCAAGATCGCCGATGCCGGCAAATTGCTCGATACGCTGGTCGGCGTCGGCGCCAACCAGATCAACGGGCCGGTCTTTCGGGTCGATGACAGCGCCGCCGCGCTCGATGAAGCGCGGGTGCAGGCGGTGGCAACCGCGCGCAAGCGTGCCGAGTTGTATGCCCGCGCCACCGGCCTGAAGATCCGCCGCATCAGCCAGATTTCCGAAAGCGGCGGTTACCAGCCCGATCCGCGGCCGATGCTGATGGCGATGCGCGCCAAATCGGATGGCGAGGCGGCGTCGCCGGTGGAGCCCGGCGAAGTCGCGCTGACGGTCAGCGTGACGATGGTGTTCGAGCTCGAATAGGGCCGCAATGGCCGGGAATTCGCCAGTCGGTGTGTCGGCCAGATTTACAGCCTTTACCAAAGGATAGGGTTCTGCCGCTGAAAACGGGGCCTTTTCCACTTGGCCCGCTCCTTGCAAGGCATTGAAGGAATTCAATGTGTTAACCAGGAGTAAAACAAAAATGCGTCGCATCCTTCCCGCTCTCGCCGCCCTCGCCATCGCCGGCAGTGCCCAGGCCGTTGCTGCCGCCACGATCGTCAACGGCAGCTTTGAAATCGGCATCCCCGATCCGGGTTCATTCGCCACCGTGCCCGCCGGTGACGGCAATATCAGCGGCTGGACCGTCGGCGGCGCCGGGGTCGATTACATCGGCAGCTATTGGTTCGCGCAGGATGGCGTGCGCAGCATCGATCTGTCGGCGCTGTCGGCCGGCTCGCTGTCGCAGGATATCGCCACCGATATCGGCGCGCGCTACGTCGTCACCTTCTACATGTCGGGCAATCCCGATGGCGCGCCGTCGGTCAAGACGCTGACCGCGTCCGCCGGTGCGGCCTCGGCAGATTACTCGGTCGATTCGTCGACCTTCGCGACGCCCAATCTCATCTGGACGAAATATACGCTGGCTTTCACTGCGCTCGCTGGCTCGACGACGCTGACCTTTGCCGGCGCCAACGATTCGGCGTGGGGTGCGGCGCTCGACAACATCACGATCACCGCGGTCCCCG
>JBBQKM010000131.1:0-7690 GCA_038326915.1 Sphingomonadales bacterium | reverse complement strand
CGCCGGCCAGGCGCTCTGGTTTTCGGAATAATAGCCGAACAGCGCGGTTACATCGGCCTTGCCCTGGCCGATATCCGCCATGGCGTTGTTCCATTTCCAGGCATAGCTGGCATCGAAGGCGCGGGCGTGGATGTCGCGCTGGTCGAATTCGGCGAGCATCCACACCGGCTTGATGGCATCGAGTTCGGCGCGGGCGGTTTCCCAGAAATCGAGCGGCACATAGCCGGCGACATCGCAGCGGAAGCCGTCGATATCGACGGTGCGCACCCAATAGGCCATGGCCTCGGTCATGTACTGCCTGAGGCCGGGCTTCGAATAGTCGAAGTCGATGACGTCCTCCCAATCCCACCAGGGCGTCGGGCGGTTGGCGCCTTTCCAGTCGTGTTCATACCAGTCGGGGTGCTGCGCGCGCAGCGGATTGTCCCAGGCGCTGTGGTTGGCGACCCAGTCGAGTATGACGTGCATGCCCAGCCGGTGCGCTGTGGCAACAAAGGTCTTCAGATCGGCGAGATTACCGAATTCGGGGTTCACGCCGCGATAGTCGCGCACCGAATAGGGGCTGCCGAGGCCGCCCTTGCGATGTTCGGCGCCGATCGGGTGGATCGGCATCAGCCAGATGATGTCGACGCCGAGTGCCTTCAGTCTTGGCAGCTGTTTCTCGGCGGCGGCGAAATTGCCTTCGGGGGTGAAGTTGCGGGTGTTGAGTTCGTAGAGGACCGCGTCCTTCGACCAGGCCGGGTGGGTGAGCTTCACATAGGGCTGGGGCGTAAAGTCGGGCGCGGCAATCGTGGGGGTCGCGAGTGCCAGCAGCGCGGCAAGGATGGTGGCCTTCACTTGCGATCCTTCCGGCGGGTGAGGCGCCTTTCTTGCCGCAAGCGGCGGGCCGGGGCAATTTGGCTGCATTCGTATAAGGGGATTGTGGTGCGGCGGCGCGATCTGCCTGATCTGTCATCCCGGCGCAGGCCGGGACCCATAGTTCACGAACGTTGCTGCGCAGGGGCCCGCCGGCGGCCAAGGTTGTGGTTTATGGGTCCCGGCCTGCGCCGGGATGACATTTCTCAAATCGTGCCCCAGGCCAATATTTTGCACCGCAACATTTGCCATCGACTTTGCGCCGCCGGCGCGCTTCAATCCGCAGCATGAGTACGACCCCATCCGATCGCGAAGACGTCCGCTATCTCGGCCGGCTGCTCGGCGATGTCATCCGCGCCCAGGACGGGACGGCGGTGTTCGATGCCATCGAGGGCATCCGCCAGGCCAGCGTCGCCGCGCACCGGGCCCCCGATGCCGCCGGCCACCGCGCGCTAGCGCAGCGGCTCGAACGGCTCGAACTTGCCGATACGCTGCGCTTCGTGCGCGGTTTCCTGCTGTTCTCGCTGCTCGCCAACCTGGCCGAGGATCGCGGCGGCGCTGCCCCGCGCGACGCAACGCTGGCTGGCGCCATCGACCGGCTCGCCGCCGCCGGGGTGCCGAAGGCCGAGGTGACGGCACTGCTGCAACGCGCGCTGATCGCGCCGGTGTTGACCGCGCATCCGACCGAGGTGCGCCGCAAGAGCATGATCGACCGCGAGGCGACGATCGCCGCGCTGATGGCCAATTGCAGCGCCGGGTTCTGCGACATGGCGACCGAGGCCGAACTGATCCGCCAGATCACCATCCTGTGGCAGACGCGGCCGTTGCGCGCCGTGAAACCGGTGGTCGCCGACGAGATCGCCTCGGCGCTGTCGTATCTGCAAAGCAGTTTCCTGCCGGTGCTGCCGCGGCTGCATGCCGAATGGGAGGCGCTGACCGGCGCGACCCTGCCGCCTTTCCTGCGCCCGGGCAGCTGGATCGGCGGCGACCGCGACGGCAACCCCAATGTCGATGCCGGCACGCTGCAGGCGGCGCTGGCGGCGCAGGCCGAAGTCGCCGTCGGCCATTATCTACGCGCGCTCAACATATTGGGCGCCGAACTGTCGATGTCGGCGGCGCATGTGGCGATCTCGCCCGCCGTCGCCGCGCTCGCCGACACCAGCGGCGACGTCGCCGCCAGCCGCGCCGATGAACCCTATCGCCGCGCATTGAGCGGCATGTATGCGCGGACCGCCGCCAGCTTTGCCGCGCTGACCGGCAAGCCGCCGGCCCTGCCCGGGCTGGTGGCCGCGCCGCCCTATGCGCGCGCCGCCGAACTGCTCGCCGATCTGCGCGCCATTGCGGAATCGCTACACGCGCATGGCGGCAAGGCGATGGTCGGCGCCCGGCTCGACCACCTGATCCGCGCTGTCGGGATTTTCGGCTTTCACCTGGCGACCCTCGATCTGCGCCAGAACGCCGATGTCCATGCGCGGGTGGTCGCCGACCTGTTGCGCGTTGCCGGGGTGCCCGGCGACTATGCCGCCATGGACGATGCGGCGCGGGTGGCGTTGCTCGGCGCCGAACTGGCGTCGCCGCGGCTGCTCTTCAACGCCTTTGCCGGTTATGATCCTGAAACGCTGAAGGAAATGGCGATATTGCGCGCCGCCGCAGCCGCGCACGCCAGCTTCGGGCCGGAAGCGATTCGCGCCTATATCGTGTCGAAAACCAGCGGCGTGTCGAACCTGCTCGAAGTCTATCTGCTGCTCAAGGAAGTCGGGCTGTATATCCCCGGCGACCCGCCGCATTGCGATATCATGGCGGTGCCGCTGTTCGAAACCATCGAGGATCTGCAGGCGGCGCCCGATGTGATGGCGCGCTACCTCGATCGCCCCAAGGCGGCGGCGCTGGCGACGGCGCGCGGCCATCAGGAGGTGATGATCGGCTATTCCGATTCGAACAAGGATGGCGGCTATCTGACTTCGAACTGGTCGCTGCACGAAGGCGCGCTGGCGCTGACCGGGGTGTTCGCCGATCGCGGCCTGCAGATGCAGCTGTTCCACGGTCGCGGCGGCGCGGTCGGGCGCGGCGGCGGGCCGGCGTTCGATGCGATCCGCGCCCAGCCGCAGGGCACGGTGATGGGCCGCATCCGCATCACCGAACAGGGCGAGGTCATAGCATCGAAATACGGCACCCCGGCGGTGGCGGCGGTCAGCCTTGAAACCATGGCGGCGGCGACGGTGCTCGCCAGCCTCGAGCCGCCGCGGCTCAGCCCGGCCGAATTCGCGCGCTTCCGCGCGGCGATGACCGATATCAGCGCTGCCGCCTATCGCGCCTATCGCGGCCTTGTCTATGAAACCGGCGGCTTCAACGCGTTTTTCCGCGCCTGCACGCCGATTACCGAGATCGCCGAGCTCAAGATCGGTTCCCGCCCGGCATCGCGCACCACGTCGGACCGCATCGAGGATCTGCGCGCCATCCCCTGGGTGTTCAGCTGGGCGCAGGCGCGGATCATGCTGCCGGGCTGGTATGGCGCCGGGGAGGCGCTGGCCGACTATCCCGACAAGGGGCTGCTGAACGAGATGGTCGCCGCCTGGCCATTCCTCGGCGCGACCCTGTCGAACCTCGAAATGGTGCTCGCCAAATCGAACATGGAGATTGCCCGCCGTTATGCCGGGCTGGTCGCCGATACCGCGCTGCGCGACGCCATCTTCGGGCGCATCGCCGACAGCTGGCAACGCACCCGCGACACGCTGCTGTCGCTGACCGGGCAAGGGGAATTGCTGCAGGACCAGCCGGCGCTGGCGCGATCGGTGAAGCTGCGGCTGCCCTATATCGATCCGCTGAACGAGCTGCAGGTCGAACTGATCCGGCGGCGGCGCGGCGGGGAGGCCGACGCGCGGATTGCCGAGGGCATCCACCTGACGATCAACGGCATCGCTGCGGGCTTGCGGAACTCGGGGTAGGGTAGGGCCGGAGGCCCCTGGCTTCGACCTGTCCGAGCCGGTTATTTCGTCGCGGCGGCGGCGGGTGCTGCCGGCGGCTTGCAGCCGCGCGCCAGGCCGACGCCTTTCAGGAAACTGCGTCGCACGGCACCGGCGAACACCGCGGCCTTGGCCTTTTTCTCGGCAGCCGCTGCTCCTGAAAGCTGGCGCACCAGGCCACGGCCGGGGATCAGGCTGCCGACGGCGCTCTGGCCGGCGGCCATCGCCAGTTCGGTGGCATCGTCGCTCGTCTTGCCCTTGGGCAGCGGCGCATCGACATCGCGGCCGAGCGCGGCGGTCAGCCCGTTGATCGTCGTTGTGATATCGGCGCAGGTCTTGATGCCGGCCATCGTGTAGGGCTTCTTCACCGCGGCCTGCAGCACCGGCGGAATCGTTTCCTTTTCGACGTTGAGGTCCTTCAGCGGCGACTTGGCGATGTCGGTGGCGCTCTCGGTTATCGATTTGGGCGCGTCCTGCGCCGCGGCGAGCGTTGCCATCGCCAGCCCGGTCGCCAGCAGCAGTGCCTTGGTTTTCGTCATCACCATGTCCCTTTTATCCCTGGCTGCCTCGTGCGCGGATTTTCGCAGCACTGTGTCCGGTTTTGCACAATCTCGTCAGGCGTCGTCGACAATGGCGTGCAGCTGATCCGGCTGCTGGATGGTGATGCTGCGATAGCCCAGCGTGATCAGCCCGGACTGTTCGAATTCGAGCAGGATCGCGCTGACGGTCGATCGCGACAGGTTGGTCACCGCGGCGATGTCGTCCTGGGTCAACGGCACTTCGACCGCGCATTGGGCCAGGGCCTGTTCGAAACGAAACTGGGTCAGCCGCAACAGCGAGGCGGCACAGCGGCGGCGGCTGTCGCGGATCAACAGGTCGGCGGCGATCGTGGTCGCGGTATTGGCACCGATGATCCCGAGCAGCCCGACATACCGCCACCATTTCGGGTGCTGCTCGAGCAGGTTTTCGAGCTGCGGCCGGGCGATGGTCGCCAGCAGCACATCGGATCGCGCCAGGATGCTGTTGGGCAGGCCGGCGCCGGTGAACACCGAAACATAGCCGAACCAGAATCCGGGATGGCCGAAATGCACCGCCGGCGCATCGGGCGCAGACAGGCTGGTGGAGATGGCAACCGTGCCGCTGGCAAGGCCGACGATGCCGACACCGATGTCACCGGCGTGCTGGACCGCCGATCCGGCGCGCACTTCGCGCCAGTGGCAATGCGCGAGCACGGCTTCGGCGAAATCGGATGGAGTGTCGCGCAACCAGCCGGTGGTCATCAACGTCGATGTGCCGGTTGCAATCTGCGATTTCAGCATCGGCGCGACACGCCTCCCGTAGCGCGGAGAGATGGAATTGTTAAATGTAACAAACGACTTGGCGACTACAGGATGACAATGGCAAGCCATCCGATCAACACGTAATATCCCCTAGAATTCCAAATTTGGCAACGGATTGCTTGAAGTTGCACAATCCGTTTCTCGCGACTCGCTATCGTCCCGGCATCACGCAGCGGGAGATGCAAGATGCCCAAGGGAAAACCCAATGTCCTAGTTATCTGGGGCGACGATATCGGACAGTCGAACCTCAGCTGCTATACCCATGGCATGATGGGCTATCACACGCCCAATATCGACCGCATCGCCAAGGAAGGCATGCTGTTCACCGACTATTATGCCGAACAAAGCTGCACCGCTGGCCGCGCCAGCTTCATCATGGGCCAATGCGGCCTGCGCACCGGCCTGACCAAGGTCGGGCTACCTGGCGCAGAAGCTGGCATGCAGGCGGTCAATCCGACCATTGCGCGCGCCATGAAGAACCAGGGCTATCGCACCGGCCAGTTCGGCAAGAATCACCTTGGTGACCGCGACGAGCATCTGCCGACCATGCACGGCTTCGACGAATTTTTCGGCAACCTCTACCATCTCAATGCCGAAGAAGAGCCCGAGCACGAAGATTACCCCAAGGACCCGGAATTCAAGAAGAAATTCGGTCCGCGTGGTGTCATGCACTGCTGGGCCGATGGCAAGGGCGGCCAGAAGATCGAAAACACCGGCCCGTTGACGCGCAAGCGCATGGAAACGGTCGACGAGGAA
This sequence comes from Sphingomonadales bacterium, assembly GCA_038326915.1. GTDB lineage: Bacteria > Pseudomonadota > Alphaproteobacteria > Sphingomonadales > Sphingomonadaceae > Sandarakinorhabdus. The sequence goes on along the minus strand of JBBQKM010000131.1, from coordinate 1,779 downwards.
TTCCTTGACCGCGCCAAGGGCTTCATCACCGAGGCCAAGACCGCTGACGAGCCGTTCTTCGTCTGGTTCAACACCACCCACATGCACGCCTGGACCCATGCCAAACCCGAAAGCGTCGGGCAGGCCGGGCCGAACCAGTCAATTTATCACGACGTGATGATCGACCATGACAAGCATGTCGGCAGCCTGCTCGAACTGCTCGACGAGCTTGGTCTCGCCGAAGATACGGTGGTGTTTTATTCGACCGACAACGGCCCGCACTGCAATACCTGGCCCGATGCCGGCACAACGCCGTTCCGCAGCGAAAAGAACACCAACTGGGAAGGCGCCTTCCGCGTGCCGGCGATGGTCCGCTGGCCCGGCAAGATCAAGCCAGGGTCGGTCTGCAACGACCTTATCGCGCATCTCGACTGGTTCCCGACGATTGCCGCCATTGGCGGCGACACGACGGTCAAGGAGCGCCTGATGAAGGGCGAGACCCTGAACGGGGTCCATTACAAGGTCCATCTTGACGGCCACAACATGGTGCCGTTCCTGACCGGCGAAGTGAAGGAAAGCCCACGCAAGGGGTTCGTCTATTTCAGTGACGATGGCGATATCGTGGCCCTGCGTTACCAGAACTGGAAGGTGGTGTTCATGGAACAGCGCCAGGAAGGCACACTCGGCCTTTGGGCCAATCCTTTCGTGACGCTGCGGGCGCCGTCGATCCTGAACCTGCGGATCGATCCGTATGAGTTCGCGCCGACGACATCCAACACATATTACGACTGGATGTTCCGCCGCATCTACCTGCTGGTTCCTGCCCAGGCATTGATCGGCCAGTTCCTGGCGACCTTCCAGGAGTTTCCGCCGAGCCAGAAGGCGGCGACCTTCAACCTTGAAGGTGTCATGAAGAAGATGGAAGAAACCGCCGCCGGCGCCTGAACCAGGGTTTGTCCGGCATCGGGTAACTGCCTCGATGCCGGACGGACACCTGCCCGGAGGTAGCCCACACCCCCTTCGGGCAGCATCAGGCCCCGGACCGACCCCGTGTCGGTTCGGGGCCATTGCTATTTGAAGGACAAGGCATGGATGCCGCCGCCCTGATCAAGCTCGCCGCCGTGCTGAGCATCTGCCTGATCGTCGTGTCGATCGGGCTGCGCGCCCGGCCGGCCGATGCGCTGGTGCTGTTACGCGCGCCGGCGTTCGCCACGCGCGCCATGCTGGCGATGTTCGTCGCGGTGCCGCTGTTCGTCATGGCGGTGGTGTTCGTGCTGCCTCTCGATCCGGCGGTGTGCGCCGCGCTGATCGCGCTGTCGGTGTCGCCGATGCCGCCGATATTGCCCAACAAACAGGCCAAGGTCGGCGGTGACGGCGACTACATCATCGGGCTGCAGGTGCTGGCAACGGTGGTTAGCATCGCCGTGGCGCCATTGTATGTGGCGCTGGCCGGAGAGGTGTTTGGCAAGAACACGGTGTTCAGCGCCGGGCCGATGCTCAAGGTGCTGCTGATCACTGTCGGGGTGCCACTGGCGCTGGGCATGGTGGTCAATCGCTTCGCACCGGGGCTGGCGGCGAAACTGGCGGGCCCGGTGGGCAAGCTGGGGATGGCGGCGCTGGCCATCGCGGCGGTGCTGATTCTCGTCGGCAGCTGGCCGTTCGTCGTCGCTGCGATCGGCAACGGCACGCTGGTCGCCGTCGCGCTGATCACCGGCTGGGCGCTGGCCGCCGGCCACTGGCTTGGCGGCCCCGACGAAGGCAATCGCGGCGCGCTGGCGGTCGCCTGTGCGGCCCGCCATC